>NZ_JBXFWM010000007.1:0-108442 GCF_056856655.1 Stenotrophomonas sp. STEN033 | reverse complement strand
GTGTGTTGGTGTGTGTCGTGTTGTTTTGGGGTTGTTTTTTGTTCTCCTGGCTTCCCACACCCCCACCCCGGCCCCCCCTTCTGGGCCGTGTTTCTTGCGGGGGGGGCCCCCCCCCCCCGGGCCCCCGCGGCCACGAGCATCAGTTTGAGGCTGATGCGCATCGATTACTGCGCGGTGTAGACGATTTCGACGCGACGGTTCTGCGACCAGCAGGACTCGTTCGAATCGGTGCAGACCGGACGCTCTTCGCCGTAGGACACGACGGTCAGCTGCGAAGCCGAGCCACCGTTGGCCTGCAGAGCCGAGTTCACGCCGTTGCCACGACGCTCGCCCAGGGCCTGGTTGTAAGCGCGGCTGCCGCGTTCGTCGGTGTTGCCCTGCAGGGTGATGCGCGAGGACGGACGGTCACGCAGGTACTTGGCGTGGCAAGCCATGATGGCCTGGAATTCCGGCTTGACCGAATCCTGGTCCAGGTCGAAGTAGACAACGCGCTGACGCAGGCACGCGTCGGTATCCAGGTCGCCCGGGCCGTACAGGCCGGAGGTCGACGGAGCGGTCGGCTGGGTGGTCGAACCGGTATCAACCGGCGGCTGTGCCGGCTGTTCCTTGACCTTCTTCGAGCAACCAGCGAGCGCGGCTACCGACAGCAGCGAAACGAGCAAAACACGAGTTGACTTGTTCATGGCTATACCTAGTGGCTCCTGGCCAATGTTGGGGATTAATGCGTGGAGAGATTAACATTTTATCAACGCGCAGTGCGGTACGGACCCCATGCTGGTTCGCGTACATCGCCATCGGCCAATACCAAGCGCTGACGCACCCGGCCGTCGGCGGATACTTCATACAGCACACCACGCCCACCTTCACGAGCGGCGTACAGCACCATGCTCGCATTGGGCGCAAAACTCGGCGATTCGTCCAGCGAACCCGGCGACAGCGTGCTCCAGCGCGCCGCCCCCAGGCTGCTGTCCATCACCGCGATCTTGTAGCTGCTGCCCGCGCCCTGGGCGACGGCAATCTTCTTGCCATCGAAGGAGACGCTGGCCTTGGCATTGTAGTTGCCCTGGAAGGTCACGCGGCTGGCGCTACCACCCGAGGCCGGCACCTGGTAGATCTGCGGGCGACCGCCGCGATCGGAGGTGAAGTAGACCGAGCTGCCATCGGCGGCCCAGGTCGGCTCGGTATCGATGCCGAAATGGTTGGTGAGTTGGGTCAGCTGCTTGCTGCCCAGGTCCATCACGTAGATTTCCGGGTTGCCGCTGCGCGACAGGGCCAGCGCCAGGCGACGGCCGTCCGGAGAGAACGACGGCGCGCTGTTGATGCCACGGAAGCTGGTCAGCAGCTCACGGCCACCGGTAGCGATGTCCTGCACATAGATCGAGGAATTGCCGCGCTCGAAGCTGACATAGGCCAGCTTGCGGCCGTCCGGGCTCCAGCTCGGCGACAGCAGCGGCTCGGCCGAGCGCACGATGGTCTGCGGGCTGTAACCGTCGGAATCGGCCACCATCAACGCGTAGCGCATGTTGGCGCCGCTGCCGCTGGCGGTGATGTAGGCGATGCGGGTCCAGAACGCACCACGCACACCAGTGATCTTCTCGTAGATCGCATCGGCCATCTGGTGGGCGACATCACGCATGGCGCTGGAACGTGCAGTCATCGCCAGGCCGAGCAGGCGCTCGCCCTTGGCCACGTCGAACAATTCGTATTCCACGCGATAGGCGCCGGCACCGGCGTCCTGCACCCGGCCAACGACCAGGAAATCCTGCTTCAGCGCGCGCCAGGTCGGGTACTGGACCTCGCTGCCGCGGCTGGGACGTTCGACGATCTGCGCTTCGGGCAGGTTGCGGAACTGGCCGGAGCGGTCCAGGTCGGCGCGCACCACGGCGGCCACATCGGTCTGCGGCGCACCGGCCGAGCCCTGGTAGGCCATCGGTACAACCGCGATCGGCGTGGCCGAGGCGTTGCCACCGGTGATTTCGATTTCCAATGCCCCCTGCTGTGCCGCAGCCATGAAAGGCAACAGCAGAACGGTGAGGGCGACCAGCCAGCGTGACAGATTCTTCATGAGGCGCTCAGCAGTACGAGTGAATATGAAAGAGGGATAGCAGCAGGCAGATGAACATTTTCGCAATCGTGAACGAAAGTCATGTGAAATCTGCCTGCGTTTTCCCCAAATAATAAATTTCCAGTGAAACCAACAGCATGCCCGGCGGAGCTACCGCTCAATTCTGGGCGGTGAACGTAAACATCAGCTCGCGCCGGAATACCGTTTCGTAGCCACGGAAAGGCAGCGGCTGCGCCCTTAGCACGGCCCGCTCGATCGAATCCCGTGCGGCCGCGTCCATGGCGCAACCCGATTGCACCTCGGCACTCATCACCTCGCCGCCCGGCAGCTGCTTGATCAGGATCCGGCAGCGCGTGCCATTGGCGACATTGTCCGGCCGGTTCCACTGCGCAACCACGGCCTGCTGGATGGCAGCAGCATACTTGGCGGTCAGGTCATTGCTGGTGCCGCCCTGCCCCGGCGACGGCGTGCTCGGCCCGCTGTTGCCACTGCTGGTGGAGGTAGCCTGCGCGCGGGCGCGGGCATCGGCCACCTGACGCAGGCGCTGCTCGGCCAGCTTGGCCTCGCGCTCGGCCTGCTCGCGCTTGCGGCGGATCTCGGCGATCTTCTGCTGGCGCTCCTGCTCGGCCTGGGCCTCACTGGCCTGGCGTTGCTGGTCGGCTATCTTCTTGCGGTCGGCCTCTTCCTGCTGCTTGGCCAAGCGCAGCTTCTGCTCAGCCTCTTCCACGCGCTTGCGCTCGGTCAGGTCGATCTGCTCCTGGCGGCGCTTGGCTTCCTGCTCCTGCCTGGCCTTTTCCTGGGAAATGGCCAAGGCACTGACGCGCTCCTGGTCCACCGTATCGGGCTGGGCGATGCGCTCCTGGGCGTTGTGCTGTTGCGGGGTCGGCGCGTCCTGCGGCTTGGGCTCGGGGATGGGCTGCGGCGGCGGCACGGTGTCTTCCGGCACCGGCTCGGGCTGGGCTTCTTCCACCGGCTCAGGCAGGTCCGGCAGCTTCTCCGAGGCCTGCAGGGCCTGCCGCGCCGCCGAAGCTTCGGCGGCGGACAGCTGCATGTTGGCTTCCAGCGCAGGGTCGCCAGCGGCCGCCTCGGTGTTGCGCGAAGGCGACCACAGCCAGGCAAAGATGAAGATCGCCGCCACCAACAGGTGCACCAGCAGGGCCAATACGACTGGCAGGCCCCACTCGTTGCGGTTGTCGTGCGGCGGTGGCAGTACGTCAGCGTGCATCGGTCGCCAGACCCACCTTTTCAATCTTCGCAGCCTTGATCACGTCCATGGCATCCATGACCTTTTCATAGGCCACGCTCTTGTCGGCGGCCACGATCACGCGAAGTTCCTTGTCCTGCGAGGCCAAGGCGCCCAATTGCGCCTGCAGCGCAGCGGCGTCCATCGCCTGCGGATCCTTGGCTTCGGGCAGCTTCAGGCTCATCTGGCCATCGGCGCGCACCGAGACCACGATCGGGTCCTGCTTGCTTTCCAGCGCCTTGGCGGTGGAACTGGGCAGGTCGACCTCGAAACTGAGGGTCAGCAGCGGCGCGGTCACCATGAAGATGATCAGCAGCACGAGCATCACGTCGATATACGGCACGACGTTTATCTCGGACTTGAGCTTGCGGCGCTTGCGGCGGGGAATGGCGGCGGTCATGGTTGGGCTCCTGCGGTCAGAGGAAGGCGCTGGCGCACTTACTCGTCGCTGCCGCTCTGCTGGCGCTGCAGGATGGAGCTGAACTCCTCGGCGAAGGTTTCATAGCGCACCGACAACCGCTCGACGCGGGTGGTGAAGCGGTTGTAGGCCCACACCGCCGGGATCGCCACGAACAGGCCGATCGCGGTGGCGAACAGGGCTTCGGAAATACCCGGCGCAACCGAGGCGATACCGGCCTGCTCACCGCTGCTGATCATGTCGTGCATCGTCACCATGATGCCGAACACGGTGCCGACCAGACCCACGTACGGGGCGGTGGAACCGATATTGGCCAGCAATTCCAGGTTGCGCTCCAACCCGTCCACTTCGCGGGCGTAGGTGGTGCGCATGGCGCGCTGCGCGCCTTCCAGCTGGGTGCGGCCGTCGAAGGCGCGGCGACCCTGCAGGCGGGTGTATTCGCGGAATCCGGACTCGAAGATGGCTTCCAGGCCATCCACCTGGCGGTTGCGATCGGTCGCCGAGGCGTACAGCTTGCCCAGGTCGGCGCCGGACCAGAAGCGGTTCTCGAACTCGCTGGCCTCGTTGTCGGCGGCCTTGAACACGCGTGCCTTGCGGAAAATGATCACCCAGCTGATGAACGAGCCGGCCAGCAGCAGCAGCACGATCAGCTTGACCGGGATACTGGCCTTGAGCATCAGGTCCAGGTAATTGATGCCGCCGCCATGGCTGGCCTGCGCCACGGTCTGCGCGGCAGCGGCGCTGACGTCGGCCGGCAGGACCTCGGTCACGGTGGCCTGCAGGGCCAGAAGCAAAGCGATCATCCGATCTTCCTCAGTGTTGCTTAAGCGGGTTGTGTTTGAAGGGGTTTCAGTACTGCGTAAAGCGTGTCATCGAGCGCCTGCGGACGGAAGTCGCGGGCACCGACGGCGGCGAGGCGGACCTGCGCCGTTGCCAGCACCTGGTCATCGCGCATCACCGCCTGCGCCATCAGCAGGCTGGCCCGCCGGCATTGCAGCAGTTCCACCGTGGTGGTCAGCGCATCGTCCAGCTTGGCCGGCTTCAGGAAATCCAGGCTCATGGCACGGACCACGAATACCTGGCCGTCACCGCAACGCATGGCTTCCTGACCATAGCCGAGGGCGCGCATCCATTCGGTCCTTGCCCTCTCCATGAAGGCCACGTAGCGGGCGTGGTACACCACGCCGCCAGCGTCGGTATCTTCCCAGTAAATGCGTGTCGGCCAACTGAACCGAGACTCATTCGTCATCGCGTTGCTCCGCGAACAGGTCCACAGGCGCCGGTGCCGCCTTGGGTTTGAGGCCCAGATGGCGGTAGGCCTTGCTGGTGGCCATGCGCCCGCGGGCGGTACGCACCAGGAAGCCCTGCTGGATCAGGAACGGCTCGACCACGTCTTCCAGGGTGCCGCGCTCCTCGGAAAGCGCCGCGGCCATCGATTCGACCCCGACCGGGCCGCCATCGAAGTACTCCACCAGGGTCCGCAGCATGCGCCGGTCCAGCTCGTCGAAGCCTTCCGGATCGACCTTGAGCATCTGCATCGCCGCCTGCGCCACCGTCTGGTCGATATGCCCGCCGGCCTTGACCTGGGCATAGTCACGCACGCGCCGCAGCAGGCGGTTGGCGATACGCGGGGTGCCACGGGAACGGCGGGCGATCTCGCCGGCACCTTCGGCGCTGCAATCAATGCCGAGGATGCCTGCCGAACGCCGCACGATGCGGGTCAGCTCCTCGGCCGAATAGAACTCGAGCCGCTGCACGATGCCGAAGCGGTCGCGCAGCGGCGCGGTCAGCAGGCCGGCACGGGTGGTGGCGCCAATCAGGGTGAACGGTGGCAGATCGAGCTTGATCGAGCGCGCGGCCGGGCCGTCGCCGATCATGATGTCGATCTGGAAATCTTCCATCGCCGGGTACAGCACTTCCTCGACCACCGGCGAAAGACGGTGGATTTCATCGATGAACAACACGTCATGCGGCTGCAGGTTGGTCAGCAGCGCGGCCAGATCGCCGGCTTTTTCGATCACCGGGCCCGAGGTGACGCGCAGCGCCACGCCCAGCTCGTTGGCGATCACGTGGCTCAGCGTGGTCTTGCCCAGCCCGGGCGGGCCGAAGATCAGCACATGGTCCAACGCCTCGCGACGGGCCTTGGCGGCCTGGATGTAGATATCCATCTGCTCGCGCACCGGGGCCTGGCCGAGGTAGTCGGTCAGGCTGCGCGGGCGGATGCTGGCGTCGGCGGCGTCATCCTCACGGGTGGCGCCGGCGCCGATGATGCGGTCGTCAGTCATCCGACTATGTTACGTCCAGCCATACGGAAATAGGAGTTTGTTTGGGAGGAGGAGGGACGAGAAGTGAGTGAAGAGGAGTGAGAAGCAAGAGAAAGCGGGCTGCAATGGTCTGCCCATGCTTTCCAAGGCGTTGTCGCCAACCTGCGCGACAACCCAGCGGCAACAGAAAGGGCGTGCTTCAGCCCTTTCTCGCTGCTCACTCCTCTTCACTCACTACTGCCCTTCAGATTTCCACCTGCGCCCCCAGCTCGACAAGGCGGTTACCGGGGATCCGGAAGAAGCCGGTGGCAGGCGCCGCGTTGCGATGCATGAAGGCGAACAGCTTGTCGCGCCAGATCGGCATGCCACGGTTGGCGCTGGCCACGATGGTCTCGCGGCTGGCGAAGAAGGTGGTATCCATCGGGTCGAAATAGATGCCGCCATGGTCGCAGGAGCGCATCAGCGCCAGCGGGATATCCGGGGTTTCCATGAAGCCATAGCGCACATGGACGCGGTAGAACTCATCGCCGACCGAATCGATGCGCAGGCGCTGGCCTTCGGCCGCGTATGGCATGGGCAGCGTTTCCACGTGCAGGAACACATTGCGCTCGTGCAGCACCTTGTTGTGCTTGAGGTTGTGCATCAACGCATGTGGCACCACGCTTGGGTCGGCGGTCAGGAACACCGCCGTACCCGGCACCCGCACTGGCGGCGCCAGCATCAGGCCCGGCAGGAACGTGTCCAGACGGATACCGTCCTTGCGGATCTCGTCACGCAGCAGCTCGCGACCACGGCGCCAGGTGCGCATCATCGTGAACAGCACCAGGCCAAGCACCAGCGGGAACCAGGCGCCCTGCAGCAGCTTGGCACCGTTGGCGATCACGAAGCCCAGGTCGATCACCAGGAACACCACGCACAGGGCAATGATGGCGTGGCGCGCACGCGGCCACAGCACACGCGCCACCAGCGCCAACAGCAAGGTGTCGATCAGCATCGTGCCCGACACCGAGATGCCGTAGGCCACGGCCAGGTTGCTCGAGCTGCGGAAGGCCAGCACCAGCCCGAACACCATCACCGCCAGGCCCCAGTTGATGCCGGGGATATAGATCTGGCCGATGGTGTCGTGCGAGGTATGCAGGATGCGCATGCGCGGGATGTAACCCAGCTGCATGGCCTGGCGCGAGACCGAGAACGCACCGGTGATCACCGACTGGCTGGCGATCACCGCTGCCGCCGTCGCCAGCAGGATCATCGGGATCAACGCCCACTGTGGCACCGCCTCGAAGAACGGATTGGCCACCGCGTCGGGCCGCTGCAGCACCAGCGCCCCCTGCCCGAGGTAGTTGAGCACCAGGCACGGCAGCACGAAGAAATACCAGGCATGACGGATCGGCGGCGCACCGAAGTGGCCCATGTCCGCGTAAAGCGCCTCGCCGCCGGTCACCGCCAGCACCACCGCACCGAGGATGAAGACGCCGTGCCAGCCATGTTCCATAAAGAAGCGTGCCGCCCACAGCGGGTTGAAGGCCTTCAGCACTTCCGGCGCGGCGATCACGTTCCAGATGCCGATGGCGGCCAGCGACAGGAACCAGATGGTCATCACCGGCCCGAACACCTTGCCCACTTTCTCGGTACCAAAGCGCTGCGCGGCGAACACCGCCGCCAGCACCACCAGGGTGATAGGCACCACGAAATGACTGAGGCCCGGCGCGGCGACCTCCAGGCCCTCTACGGCACCGAGCACGGAAATAGCCGGGGTAATCACGCCATCGCCGAAGAACAGCGAGGCACCGAAAATACCGAGGATGCCCACCACATACGCCGAGCGCGACCCGTTCCGCAGGGTGCGCTGGGCCAGCGCCATCAAGGCCATGATGCCGCCTTCGCCATCGTTGTCGGCGCGCATGATGATGGTCACGTACTTGAGCGTGACCACCATGTTCAAGGCCCAGAACGCCAGCGACAGCACGCCCAGCACGGTGTCGTGGTCACTGTTGAGCCCGTAATGCGGCGAGAACGCTTCCTTCAGGGTGTACAGCGGGCTGGTGCCGATATCGCCGAACACCACGCCGATGGCGCCGACGACCAGCGCCAGGCCACCGGCAGCACCGCCGTGGCCATGGCCTTGAGTAGAAGATTCAGACGTGGAAGAAGCGTGGGACATGGCGATCTCAGGTTGGCGTCATGTTGCCGAGGAAGTTAACGCAGCGCTGCCTGCAGCGCCTTGCGGATGACCGTGGCGACATCATCGCCCTCGGCACCGGCATCGCGCGCCATCTTGGCGGCCTCTGCCGGTTTATAGCCCAGTTGCTGCAATGCCACCGTCGCCTCGGACACCGCATCGGCGCCCAGCTGGCCGGCAATGGGGGCGCCGCCGCCGGTAAAGTTGGCTGCGCGGTCACGCAGTTCGACCACCATACGCTCGGCGGTCTTCTTGCCTATACCCGGAATGCGGGTCAGCGCGGTGACATCGCCGGTCTGGATCAGCCGCGCGAACTCGTCGACGCTGGCCCCGGACAGCACCGCCAGCGCGATCTTGGCACCGATACCCGACACCTTCTGCACGTCGCGGAACAGCCGGCGCTCGCCCTCGCGCAGGAAGCCGTACAGCGAGACGCTGTCTTCCTTCTGTGCGTAATGGGTGAACAGGATCACCTCGCGACCGACATCGGGCAGGTCATAGAAGGTGCTCATAGGCGCCTCCAGCTCATAACCGACGCCATTGACGTCAATCACCAGCCACGGCGGGGCCTTGTAGGCGAGGATGCCGCGCAGGCGACCGATCATGCGAAATACCTCATTTACGACTCCAAGCCTGGCGCACATCCACTCCCAGCCGGTTGGCCGTGGCGCGGACATGCGCATGGGTGATGGCCACCGCCAGTGCATCGGCGGCGTCTGCCTGTAATTTGCCCTGCAGGTTCAGCATCAAACCCACCATATGCTGCACCTGCTGCTTTTCCGCGCCGCCGCGGCCAACCACGGCCAGCTTGATCTCGGTGGCGGCGTATTCGCTGACCGGCAGGTCGCGCATCACCACCGCACACACCGCGGCGCCGCGCGCCTGGCCCAGCTTCAATGCCGAGTCGGCGTTCTTGGCCATGAACACCTTCTCGATCGCCACTTCCTGCGGCTGGAACTCCTCGATCAAGGCATGCAGCCCATGCGCCAGCAAGCGCAAGCGCTGCGGGAAATCCGCCGCACCCAGCAGCACCAGCGGTGCGTGATGGACATGGCGGGCGCGGCCGCTGGCGTCGATGTCGATGATGCCGACACCGGTGCGTTGCGAACCCGGGTCAATGCCAAGGATGCGGGTCATGCTGCCTCTATCAGTAAAAAACGGCGCCCAGCATGGCCGGACGCCGTCTCACCCGGTGGGACCGGGCGGGTCGTCAGACCCGCTCCAGGCCTGCCTGGTCGACGTTGGAATACACGTCCTGCACATCGTCCAGGTCTTCGAGCATGTCCAGCAGCTTCTTCACCTGCACGGCGGTATCGGCATCGACGGCAACGTCGTTGTCGGCACGGAAGGTGATCTCACTGTGATCCGGCACCAGCTTGGCGGCGATCATCGCATCCTTGACCGACTGGAACGCCTCCGGCGCGGTGATCACATCGATCGAACCATCGTCCGGATAGACCGCGATATCGTCGGCACCAGCCTCGATCGCCGCCTCGGTGATGGCCTCCTCGTCCGCGCCCGGCGCGAAGCTCAGCACGCCCAGCCGCTTGAACATGAACGACACCGAGCCTTCGGTGCCCATGTTGCCGCCGCACTTGCTGAAGGCATGGCGGACGTCGGCCACGGTGCGCACGCGGTTGTCGGTCAGGCAGTCGACTATCACGGCGATGCCGCCCGGGGCATAGCCCTCGTAGCGCACCTCTTCGTACTCGACGCCTTCCAGCTCACCGGTGGCCTTCTTGATCGCGCGCTCGATGACGTCCTTGGTCATGTTCGCGGCCAGGCCCTTGTCCATCGCCACGCGCAGGCGCGGGTTGTTGTTTGGGTCGCCTCCGCCACCGCGGGCAGCAACGCTGATCTCCCGGATGATTTTGGTGAAAATCTTGCCGCGCTTCGCGTCATTCGCGTTTTTGCGGCCTTCGATGGAAGGACCTCGACCCATGGGAATACCGTACATCTGTCAGGAACAGGACGGTAATTCTACCTGATCCCCTGCCCCAGCCCCGTCATCCGCCGGTTGCGGCGGCAACTGCGGGGAAACGCCCCTGGCGCAGGAAACCGGCGGTCAGCGTGGCCACCTCCGGCGACAGCACCAGCCCGCTATGGCTGACCGGCACCACGCAGTGGTCGGCCAGCCCTGGCAGACGGGTCTCGGCCAGGCCCACGGTGCCATCGGATTCGCCTTCCAGCGCACCCATCATTGCGCCCAGGCCGTGCGCCACCGAGCCGGCGATCAGGCCGACCTCGGCCTGCCCCTGCCAATCCGGCAGCCCGTGCAACAGCAGGTCGCCACTGCGCCCCAACGCCGCCAGCCAGCCGTGCTCGGCCATGGAACGGGCCGTGCCACTGCCGCATAGCGGCGAGCCCAGGCAGACCACCCGTGGCACGTCCAGGCCCGGTGCCTGCCGCAATGCCTCCAATGCAACCAGGCCTCCAAGGCTGTGCCCGACCACCGACACCGGTCCGCGCGCGCGCAGGCGCTGCACCAACTGCGGCACCGCCCGTTCGGGGCCCCCAAACACGCTGGCATAACCAAACGTATCCACCGCGAAACCGTGTGTGCGCAACCGCCAGGCCAGCGGCAACAGCCAGGAGCGGGTGTTCCAGATGCCGTGCAGGATCAGCACACGGGGACGCGGGGAGTTCTGCCATGACATGCGCGCAGTGTCCGTCATCGCCCTTGTCCACCACAACGGGCAACGACACGGTCTTTAGTCGAAGTTGTAATCCAGCTGTACCGCCAGTTGCCGCCCCACCGCGCTGTAGACCGCGTCGTAGTAGTAGGGAAACGCATCGTTGCTGCTGTCCCGCGGCGGTGCCGTGTCGAAGAGATTGTTGATGAACAAGGTCACGGCCGTGCGCGGGCTGATCTGTCTTGCAACATTCGCGTTCCACAACAGCAGCGGCTTTATGCTTCCCTGTCCATCAACGCGCGGCAAGCGACCCTGGCGGGTGCCGGACACATTGACCGACCACCCCCCCTGCCCCTGCCAACCCAGCGTACTGCGCAGGTAGCTGCGGAAAGCCGGGTTTTCCGCCGACGTCCACTGCGCCTCACGCCATTGTTCATGCAAGGTGCCCGGTGCACGCACACGACGTTCGCCGCGCAAGGTGCGCGACCACGCGGCATGCAGGTTGAAGTCGCCGATGCTGCTGCCGAATCGCCAGTCCAACACCGTGTCGATGCCGCGGACACGTTGCTCGGACTGGTTGGCGGCGGTCGATTCGACCATGACAACGCGCCCCTCTCCCTGGGCACCGCTACGCACGACCCGCTGGCGTGCCCTGCGGCACTCCCAGGAGCGCAGATCCAGCGGACTCGGGCTCCCGTCCAGGCGCAGGCCGGTGGCGCATTCGGCTTCGTCTCGCAGCAACAACGCCGGTGAGATCCGGCCGATGCCGCCCTGGTTGCTGACATCCCAGTAGTCCACGCTGATCGACAGCGCATCACTGGCATCCCAGACCAGGCCTGCGGTTGTTGATGTGCCGGTCTCCGCGTCCAGTTCCGGATTCCGATAGGTCCGCGTCAGGAACGCCGACTCATAGCCGCTGCAATCGGGAGCAGCCCCCGCCACGATGCAACGCCGTGCATCGATCGCCGCCCCATAGCTGCCGCCACCATCGGTGAAGACCCAGTGCATGTCCGGCATCTTGAAACTGGTGGCATGGCTGGCCCGCAGCAACACGCGGCGCAGCGGCCGCCACTCCAGCCCCGCGCTCCAGGTGCGGGCGGTGGCGGCAGCGGTGGCATCGTCATAGCGATCCATGCGACCCGCTGCGCTGGCCCTGATGGTCGCGGTCAGCGGCATCCCCAGCTCGGCCCCAACCGCGTAACGATCACGCACGCCCTCACCCACGCTACCGGTAAGGTTGTAGGTTTCCATCTGCAACGGCAGCAGCGAGGGCGTGTTCCGCAGCCGATAGCGCTGGCGGCTGGCTTCCAGCACCACTGCCATGTCCAGCACGCCAGCGGGAACGTCAGCGACGCCACCGGACACGACATAGGACACTCCCTCCACCCGGGTCAGCGCGTCGTAATGCACCTTGCCGGACATCGCTGAATATTCAGCGGGCGTGATCGGGCGGTACCAATGCTGCAGGTCCAGCGGCTGGATGATGACGCCATCATCGGTCATGCCCATCGGCTCGCCAAAGAAGAAGGCATTGACGGCCTCACCCAGCAGGCGACGCCGGTCGCGCTGTACGCGATAGTCCGAACGCCCACCCACCAGGCTCCAATCCACCCGCTGGCCGTACTGCCCTTGCAGCCCCAGGGCCAGGTCCCACATCCGCTCGCCATAGCGATCGTTCATCGCGTCCAGACCACCGGTTTCCTGTGGGGTCAGCAGTCGCTGCGGGGCGACGTATCCAAACCGCGGATCGTAAACCTCGCCGACGCTGCCGGTACTGGCGGAAAATGGCCCGCTGATCAGCTCCAGGCCGCTGGCCAGTTCGCTACGCGCATCCCATACCTGCAACGCCGCCCACGCCTGCGTGCGTGTCGACACCCTCCACTGCGCACGCACCTGTCCCGACAGCGCCTGCACGCCATCCCGCAGCGACGCGTAGCCGGCATTGCGCCAGCTACCACAGCCATATCCCCGCAGGGCCGGTCCGGGACTGGACGCTGCGGCAAAGTCCCAGTCCACGAACTCACCCTTCCAGCGTTCGCAGACAGTATCCGGCACCGCCACCAGCGTGCCCTTGGCAGCCCCGGCTGCCTGAACGAAGCCCAGTCCGAGAGCGGGCTGGAACGGGTTGGCAGCATCACCGTTGCGCGGAGGTTGCAGGTTCCGCTGTGAACCCCGCAGCAACTCGGCACTGGAAAACTGCAGGGCGTAGCTCAGCCCCCAATCATCGCCACCGTGGCCGCTGAACCATTGCAGGTCAACATGGTCACCGCCTCCCAGGCTGCTGGTGCCGGTACGCAGCGTGGCCTGCGAACCAACATGCGCCTGCTTGAGCACGATGTTGACCACCCCGGCAATCGCATCTGCGCCATAGATGGCCGAGGCGCCGCCCGTCATCAGCTCCACCCGCTCCACGCTGGCCAGGGGAATGCTGCCAAGACTCTGGAAATTGCTACGGCCATTCGAAGGAAACGGGTAATCCGGCACCCGTCGGCCGTCCACCAGGATCAGTGACCGTCCCGGCCCCAGCCCACGCAGGTTCAAGGGCTGTGCGTTGGCCGAAAAGCGCCCACCTGCGCCCTGTGATTCGGCACCGTAGGTGCTCGTGCCGTTCATTGCCAGCGCCTCGCTCAAGCTGAAATGGCCCTCACGCCGCATCTGTTCGGCGGTGATGACAGTTACCGGCGCGGGGCCTTCAACGCTGCTGCGTGCGATCCGCGAACCGGTAACCTGCAGCGTGGCAAGCGAACTGGCCACGGCCGGCATTGTCAGCGGCGGGGTCGCGGCAATCGGTCTGGCGGGATCCGCTGCCACTGCCGGGACAATGGTCACCACCCCGCTGCCGGTCAGCCGATAGCTCAGACCGCTGCCGGCAAGCAGTTGCTGCAGGGCCTGTAGCGGGCGATAGCGCCCGCTCAAAGCCGGCGCCGCCTTGCCGGTCAACATCTGCGGGGCCATCAGTATCTGCAGCCCGGAGCTGGACGCCAACTGCGCCAGCGCCCGCTGCATGGGTTGCGTAGGCAGGCTGTAATAACGCGCGCCAACATCGTCACGTGCCCAGGCGGGGGCAGCCAGCAGAATCAGGCACAGCAACCAGCGGCGCAGCATATCGGGCCGACCTCGCCGTACCTGCCGTTGTCCGCTGTCCGCGCTGGCAATCATCCGCCCTCCAGTGACAAGCGTGCCGCCGTCCAGCTGGCACCCGTGTACAGACGCAGCATCGACCGAATCCCTCATCTGGCAGAATTACTGGCACTGGCTCAAGCTGCGCGTGTCGCTCCAGACTGTCAACGCCAGCCAATGACCGCCGCCCTTCCGCCTGTCCAACCACCCGACACCGTCCGGGACGCAGGTGTCATGGCGCAACAGTACCGCCCCCGCCTGATGCGTTACTTCAGGAATCATCTGGGTTCGGTTGAAGACGCCGAAGATCTCACCCAGGAGACCCTGGTGCGGATGATGCGCGATCCACAGGCGGACAAGGTCAACAACGTCGAAGCCTATCTGATGACAATTGCCGGCAATCTGCTGCGCGATCGTTATCGTCGCGACCGTACCCGCCATGTGGGCCAACATGTACCCATCGACGAGAACACCGAGGGCTGGCCGACCGAATCGGTATGTGGCGAACGCGTCTACCAGGACCGCGAACGCCTGCAGGCCTTCCTCAAGGTACTGGATGACCTGCCCCCGCGTTGCCAGCAGGTTTTCCTGTTGCACCGTTACGAGGGCCTGACCTATGGCGCGATTGCCAGCCAGTTGGGAATCAGCGTCAGTGCCGTCGAAAAACAAATGATGCGTGCCCTGCTCCACTTCGGCACGCGGCTGGAGCAACCATGAAAGAAACCAGGCTGGACGTCGTTGAAGATGCGGACCCGATCGGCACCCAGGCTGCGAGCTGGTTCGCACGCCTGCATGCCGATGAGGTGAGCGAGGAAGAACAGGCCCGGCATCAGGCCTGGCTGGATGCCGCCCCCGCCCACCGGCTTGCCTACGACCGGCTTGAGCGCATGTGGACGATGCTGGGCGGCTTCGCCGCCACGCCCGAAGTGGAGCAGCGCCTGGCGGCGATTCCGGCACCAGCGACGCAACCCGCCCGCCAGCCGCCGCAACGCCGACCGCGGCGCATGCGCTGGCTGGCGGCCTGCGCGGCAGCATTGACTGCCGTTGTCGTCGGCTGGCGGCTGTTCGCCCCCGCGCCGACCAGCGAGCTGCGCGTTGCCAGCGCAGTCGGCGAGCAGCGCAACATCACCCTTGAGGATGGCACCGAAGTGGCGCTCGACACCGGCACCACGCTGCGTGTGCGCTACAGCGCACAACAACGTCGCATCGTGCTGGACCAGGGCCGCGCGTTCTTCAAGGTGGCGGCGGACCGCGCGCGTCCGCTGACCGTGGATACCGCGCAGGGCAGCGTACGCGCCGTCGGCACCCAGTTCGAGGTCTATCGTCTGGACAATGGCCTCGATGTAACTCTGTTCGAAGGCAAGGTACAGCTACGCGCTGCCGACGGCAGCGCCGCAGCCGTGGCCACGCTCACTCCCGGGCAGCGCGCGCACATGACCACCGGCAAGACGCCACAAGTACAGAACTTCCAAGGCGGCAGCGCACCGGCATGGATCAACGGCCAACTGGTGTTTGAAGACCTGCCATTGCGGGCGGCGGTGGACGAGTTCAATCGCTATGGTGGCAGCCCGTTGCGGGTCAAGGATGCGGCGCTGGGCGAACTGCGTGTATCCGGGGTGTTCCGCAGCAATGACAGCACTGGCTTCGTTGAAGCCTTGAACGCCCTGCACAAGGTTTCGGCACATACCAACGCCGCAGGCGAGACCGAGCTCAGCCGCTGATCACCGTGCGCCCGCAGGAAGCCTGCGGCGCGCAGTGACACCTCATAGTGGCTGCAGCAATGCCTGCCTGATCCGCTCGCGCTCCAGCACCTGCATATGCAACAAATCCTTGAGCCGTTGGTTCTCCGCCTGCAGCCGCCGCAGGTGGCTTGAGGAAGGCGCGCGCCGACCAGCGCAGATGCGCTGCAACTGCACACGCGACGCATCACTGAAGCCATGCTTCCTGCAGAGCTCCTGCAGGGTCTGACCGGCATCAAGCTCGCGCAGGAAGCCGATCACCTGCGCCTCGTCAAAATGCTTTCTCATGCTTGCTTCGCCTTGCCGGCAACTGCATCAACGCCAGTCTTGCCGTCCATGCCAACGCCCAGACAATCCGCACCGTGGCCGCAGCAACAAGGCTCAGCTACCAGGTCCGATACTCAGAGGACTGCGCACGTATGAGCACGCAAACCACTCCCTTTCCTGTCTAGACGCAGCAGCCAAACATACCCACAGCGATGCAGCGCACACTTTGATGCATGCAGGGAGGTTATCGGCACGTTGCTGGATTACCAGCTTCGCGGCTCACGCCGCTCCCGCAAATGCACGCACACAACTGTAGTGCCGAGCCATGCTCGGCAAAGCGCCCTCCCGGCAATGCCTGGAATCGGCGTTGCCGAGCGTCAATCAGCCAGCAAGCCGCCGCAGGATGAACTCATTGTCGCGCACGCTGCCGACCGGGAATTCATAGGCCCCTACGTGCTGGAAGCCATGCCGTGCATAGAAACGCTGCGCGCCGAAGTTCTCCGACCACACGCCAATCCACAATGTACGCCCCGGGGTCTGCAGCCACTGCAGGGCCGCCGCGAACAGCTGCCCCCCCTGACCGCCACCTTGATGCTGGCGCAGCACGTACAGACGTTTCAATTCACCGTCGCCAGCCGCTGCATCCGCATGCGGCAAGCCACAGGGGCCGGCAAAGGCGAAGCCGATGGCCTCGCCGTCCGCTTCCAGCAACCACGCCGCGTAATCGCCGGACTGCAGCTGTTGCCGCTGCAGTTCGACCGGATAGGCCGTGGCCAGGTAATCGGCCAGGTCCTGCGGCGGGTACAGATGACCGAACGTCTCGACAAAAGTACGTTCGGCCAGTGCGCACAGCACGCCGGCATCCTCGGGCGTGGCACGGCGGATGCTGGCGGCTGCAACCAAGGCTCAGGCCTTGTCGGCGCGCGGACGCACCTGCACGTGCACTTCAGCCAGCTGCGCATCGGCGATCGGCGACGGCGCATCGGTCATCAGGCACTGCGCGCCAGTGGTCTTCGGGAACGGAATGACGTCGCGGATCGACTCGGTGCCGGCCATCAGCGCGGCAATACGATCAATACCGAAGGCGATGCCACCGTGCGGCGGTGCGCCGTAGTTCAGTGCATCCAGCAGGAAGCCGAACTTGGCGCGTGCCTCTTCGGCACCGATGCCGAGCAGTTCGAACACCGCGCTCTGCATTTCCGGGCGGTGGATACGGATGGAGCCGCCACCGATTTCATTGCCGTTGAGCACCATGTCATAACCGCGCGAAACCGCGGTCTTGGCATGCGCGCGCAGCTCGGCGACGTCGTCCACCGCCGGTGCGGTGAAGGGATGGTGCAGGGCCACGTAGCGCTGCTCTTCCTCGTCCCATTCGAACATCGGGAAGTCGGTGACCCACAGCGGTGCCCAGGTGTTGGCGACCAGGCCGAAGTCCTTGCCGGCCTTCAGGCGCAGCGCGCCCATGAAGTCGGAGACCTTGTTGTAGCCACCGGCGCCGAAGAACACGATGTCGCCATTGCCGGCACCAATGTGCTTGAGCAGCGCGGCAAAGGCGTCTTCGCCGAAGAACTTCTGGATCGGCGAGCTGACCTCGCCGTGGTCGGCGATCTTGATGTAGGCCAGGCCCTTGGCGCCGTACTTGGCGGCGTGGGCGGCGTATTCGTCGATCTGCTTGCGGCTGAGGCTGGCGCCGCCCGGGATGCGCAGCGCGGCCACGCGGCCGTCGGCGTCATTGGCCGCGGCAGTGAACACCGGGAACTCGCTGGTCTTGACCAGCTCGGCCACGTCCACCAGTTCCAGCGCGATGCGCAGGTCCGGCTTGTCCGAGCCGTAGCGACGCATCGCCTCGGCCCAGGTCATGCGCGGGAACTGTGCGGCCAGGTCAACGTCCACCACTTCCTTGAAGATGGCGCGGATCATGTTCTCGACGAAATCCTGGATGTCGCGCTCGCGGACGAAGGCGAACTCCATGTCCAGCTGGGTGAACTCCAGCTGGCGGTCGGCACGCAGGGCCTCGTCGCGGAAGCAACGTGCGACCTGGTAGTAGCGGTCAAAGCCGGCCACCATCAGGATCTGCTTGAACAGCTGCGGGCTCTGCGGCAGCGCGTAGAACTCACCCGGGTGCATGCGCGCCGGCACCAGGAAGTCGCGGGCGCCTTCCGGGGTGGCCTTGGTCAGGATCGGGGTTTCGATGTCCTGGAAGCCGCGCTCGTCCAGGTGACGGCGCAGGGCCTGCACCAGCTTGATGCGGGTGCGCTGCATGCGCTGCATCTCCGGGCGGCGCAGATCCAGGTAACGGTACTTCAGGCGGGTGTCTTCGCCCGGGTTCTCGTGCGCGTGGAACGGCAGCGGCGCAGCCTTGTTGAGGATGGTGATGCGGGTGGCGATCACTTCCACCTTGCCGCTGCGGATCTTGTCATTGACCGCATGGCGGGCACGCACCACGCCTTCCACCTGCAGCACGTCCTCGTAACCCAGGCTGGCGGCAACGGCAAAGACCTCGGCGTTGTCGGGCTCGACGGTGACCTGGACGATGCCTTCGTGGTCGCGCAGATCGATGAAGCAGACGCCGCCGAGGTTACGGGCAACGTCGGTCCAGCCGGCGAGGGTCACGGTTTGGCCGATCAGGGTCTCATCGACCAGGCCGCAGAAATGGGTACGCATGGAAAGCTCCGCAGGGGGCCCGGTACGAAACGGTGCCGGGTAGCCCCGTATTTTGGCGCTGAGCGCGGGCTGGAGCAAATCCGCCCATCAGTCACGCGGCCTTAAGTGGGGCTGCGCCTATAGTTCGGCCACCCAACCTGAACAGGGAAGCCGCCATGAACCGACCCCTCCTGCTCGCCGGCCTGGCGACCCTGCTGGCACTGGCGTTGAGCCCCTCCCCGGCCCCGGCCCAAACGGCCTTCCCCGGTGCGCACAACGGCACCATTCGCTGCGACAGCAACAGCAACCGCCAACAGGTCTGCAATACCGGTTGGCGCAGCGCGGTGCTGGTCCGCCAGGTTTCCGATACACGCTGCGTGGAAGGCCGCAACTGGGGCAGCAACAACGGCAGCGTCTGGGTCAATGGCGGCTGCCGCGCCGAATTCGCCGAAGGCCGTGGCGGCTGGGGCGGCGGCCCCGGCAACGGCAATGGCCAGGGCGGCTGGAATGGCAACCGAACCATCCGCTGCGACAGCAACAGCAACCGCCAACAGGTCTGCAATACCGGTTGGCGCAGCGCGGTGCTGGTCCGCCAGATCTCCGATACCCGCTGCGTGGAAGGCCGCAACTGGGGCAGCAACAACGGTAGTGTCTGGGTCAATGGCGGCTGCCGTGCCGAATTCGCCGAAGGCCGCGGCGGCTGGGGCGGCGGTCCCGGCAACGGCAATGGCCAGGGCGGCTGGAACGGCAACCGCACCATCCGCTGCGACAGCAACAGCAACCGCCATGTGGTCTGCAACACCGGCTGGCGCAGCGCGGTACTCGTGCGGCAGATCTCCGACACGCGCTGCGTGGAAGGCCGCAACTGGGGCAGCAACAATGGCACTGTCTGGGTCAATGGCGGCTGCCGCGCCGAGTTCGCCGAAGGTCGCGGTGGCGGCTGGGGCAATGGTGGCGGCTGGGGCGGCAACGATTACTTCGTCGATTGCCATAGCAACAGCAACCGCCTGAACACCTGTGCCTGGGACCGCCGCCAGGGACGTCCGGTGATCATCCAGCAGGTCTCCGATACCCGCTGCGTCGAAGGCCGCAACTGGGGCTACAACGGCAACAGCATCTGGGTGAACGGTGGTTGCCGCGCCCGTTTCGGCGGGCGCTGAACCTCAACGCAAGCGGTTTGGAGGGCGCCGGCAACGGCGCCCTCCGCATTTCAGGCTTCGCTGCCCCATGGCGCGGGCGGCAATTGCACCGGCGTGCCCAGGTCGAACTCGACCTGGAACAGACGTCCATCCGGGCGCGCAAGTTCGTAGACAAAGCGCTTGCCCGGCACCAGCTCCATCGCCCAGGTATTGCGCAGGGAGGCGGTCATGCCATGTGCGGTGAACATCGCCACCGATGCCGCATCCACCGGAAACTCCTGCCGCTCGGCACTACCGGCCTGCGCAGTGTCGCCGCCGTACATCGTCACTGCGTCCGGGCTGCCGTCGGCGTGGCGGTGATCGTGCTTCAGGCGCAGGCCGCGATCGGTCCGGGTGATCACCCAGGTCCGCGAATGGTCCGTCCCCACATGGAACGGCACCCGCAGCTCCTGTTGCGGACTGTCGCAGCCACGTACATGCATCACCAGGGTTTTGCCATCGAACGGATCCGGCGTAGCGGATTGCGGGTGATTGGCGATGATGCGCCCGGCAAAAGCCTGCCCGCAGTACTGCGCCAGCTCGGCAAGGAACTGGTCGGCTGGGGTGGCTGCCGCCGTTGCTGACGGGGCGTTGCTGGCAGCAAGCACCGAAGCGGGAAGGACGACCATGCCGGCCATGGCCAGCGCGCGAATCAGATTCGGGAACGATGAGGTTTTCATGCCCCGATCCTCGCCCAGCTGCCAGCTCAAGGCAACGCGGCACCGCCGTGGGTTGCGTGTTGGGCTGCCTGCAATGCATTTCGCCATTGCGTGGTTACCGCCGATTGCCTGCCATACAAAGGCTCGGCGGCCGCTACGGCGGCCTGCCAGTAGCGCACAGCCTCCTCGCCCTTGCCACGTCGTTCGGCCAAACGCGCGCGCAATACCTGTTGGTGCACCGCTGCATAGGGACTGCCCGACAGCAGGGACTGCACGCCATCCAGCACCTGTGCCGCCGCATCCAGCCGCTGTTTGCTGATCAGCCATTCGGCCCAGCCCTGCTGCAGGCGAATGGCGTTGGCGCTGCCGGCGGGAATACGCGGCAGCCACAGGTCACGCGCCCGCTGCAGCATGGCATCGCCCGCATCGTCACCCTGGCGGGCCAACAGCAGACCGAGCTGGAACTCCAGGTCCAGGCTATCCGGGTGATCCCTGCCGATCGCCGCGGCACGTATTGCCAGCGCCTGCCGATAGGCGGACTCAGCGGCGGGCATGTCGCCCTGCGCCTGCGCAAGCAGTGCGGCAGTTTCGGTGACCACCGAATAGTTGTAGCTGTCCTTGCCCAGCACCTGCGCCGACAACCGCAGTGCGGTTTCAACATGCGGCCGCGCGCGTTCCGGTTCGCCTTTGCGTATCAGCGCCTGCGCCAGCCGGTTGTTCTCGCTGACCACATAGACACTGCGCTCCCCGAAGATGGCGGGTGCGCGTGCCAGGTTGGCTTCGAAGGTAGCGATGGCCTCATCCAGGTCACCCCGATCCATCACCATCAACGCACGTTCGGTATTGCTGGCCCAATAGTCGTAGGACGATTCGCCGAGAATGCGCAGGAACAAGGGCGTGGACTGCTCGAATGCCGCCGCCGATGCAACCAGGTCACCCTTGCGCCGATACGTCATGCCGAGGTTGTCCAGGGTCACGCCGATGTACTGCTCGCGTTTGCCGGCCTGATGCCGCAGCAGCGCCTGTTTGAACGCGTGTTCGGCATCGTCATAGCGCTGCTCCGACAACAGCGACAGGCCCAGTGAATTGTAGGACTGGGCAACGCGGAAACTGTCCGCAGGCTGCTTGCCCAGCAGCGCCAGCGCGCGCCGCGCCATCGCCGCGCCCTCCGTGCCGTTGCGATTGTTGGCATACGTTCCCGCCAACAGGTTGAACAGACGCGCAGCTTCGTCCAGGTTCCTTTCACCGCCTGCCACCGCCAGCGCTTCAGCCGCCTGCAGCATCATCGGATCGGCACGGCGCAGATCACCGGCATTGCGATATGCCAAGCCAATTACACCCTTCAGGCGTGCCTGCACTTCGGCCGATGCATCCAGCTCCTTGTCGATGCGCGAGGCAGCCCGATCCAGCACCTCGCGGGCGCTGATGTCCTCGCCGCCGCGTACGCCTTTCTCGCGCGGATCAGCCGCCTGGAACATTTCCACCAGGAAGCCGCTGACCTGCTCGGCGACCTTGGCTTCACGCTCGGCGGCGGCGCGTTCGGCTGCCAGCCGCCACACGAACCAGGCGGCAAACAACAGTGCCAGCAGCAACAGCCCTGCCCCTTTCCAATTGCGGCGCAGCCAACGTCCACCGCGATAGAACCGGCTGCCATTACGTGCCTGCACCGGCCGATGCCGCAGGTAATTGCGCACGTCGGCGGCCAGGGCTTCCACCGATGGATAGCGCTGCCCAGGCGACAAGGCACCAGCACGCACCACGATCGCATCCAGGTCGCCGCGCAGGGCGCGCGCCCAGCGACAATCGGCCTTGGCCAGCCCACTGGGCGCAGCCACCGCAGCCTGGTGGTCGCTTGCGCCGCGCCTGCCGCCCTTGCCTGCCAGCAGTTCGCTCAACACCGCAGCCAGGCTGAAGACATCGCTGCTCACCCCCACCTCACGCCCCGACTGCAGCTCAGGAGCGGCATACGCCGCAGTGAAGAACTGCGCACCCGCGTCGCCGCCTTCATCGCCCAGCAGCCGCGACACGCCGAAGTCCAGCAATACCGGCTCACCATCCTCGCGCACCAGGATATTGGAAGGCTTCAGGTCGCAATGCAGTACCAGTCGCGCATGCGCGGCCTGCACGGCGTTGCATACCTGCAGGAACAGCTGCAAACGCTGGCGAAGATCCAGCTGCCGCCGTGTGCAGTACACATCCAGCGGTTCGCCAGGCACGTACTCCATTACCAGATACGGTTGCCCGCCCGGGGTCGTGCCACCGTCGTACAGGCGCGCGATGTTCGGATGCTGCAGGCTGGCAAGAATGCGCCGCTCGGCGGCCAGGCGTTCGGCCACCCGTGCGCCTGGCTGGCCCTGCAGGACCTTGATCGCCACGTCCTGTGCGTACAGTCCGTCCGCACGTTCGGCGCGGAACACGATACCCATGCCGCCACTGGCCAGTCGTAGGCATAGCCGCCACGGGCCGATGACATCGCCTTCACTCAACTCCGAAGGAACGGCGGCGGCAAACATTTTTTCGATCGGGTCACGCGCACGCCCCAGATCGCAGGTCTGCGCCTGCAGAAGTTCCAGGGTTTCGGCGATGACCTGGGGATCGGCACTCAATCGCGCAAGCTCGGTCCGCCATCGCGACGGCTCCAGCTCACACACCGCATCAAACAACTCGCGCACCTGCTGCCAGCTTTCCCGATCCACGCACATCCCCTTTGCCACACGCCCGCCTCGCTGCGAGGTCGTGCCGGTTGTGAGGATCATAAGCGGCGCTCAGCGCTGTGGTTCGTAAGAATCAGAGCCGGAGCTCGCATCCGTTGCCGGTGCAGCAGCATCTCCACCTTCTCTTACGACCTGCTCGTCGATGGGCTGGGCGTCTTCCTTGCTCAGCGGGTCCACGTCCATCGGCCGGCGGAATACCAACGATGGCAGCAGCGTGGTCAGCGCCGCATACAACAGCAAGGCACCAAACAGCACCGGCGAGATCGCAAACCGTTCGCGCATGATCGCCGCCAGCACCAGGGTGAAGATCAGTGTAGGTGACAGCGCCAGCGCAACCCGCAGGCTGGTGCGGAAACTTTCCCCGAACAACACCCGTCGCTGCAGCCAGATCACCGCGATGCGCAACGGCAGCACCACCAGGGTGATCACCAGGCCCAGGCCCAAGGCCTCGAAACTCAAGGCCTCGGCCGGCACCTTGGTACCGGCGTTGAAGAAATAGAACGGCACGAAGAACGAAGCAAACAGACGCAGCGCATGCAGGTTTTCGTGCGAGGCCAAGGTTGGCATGCGCTGCTGCAGCAACCGCGCCACCAGGCCGGCGATGAACGCACCCACCAGGTAATACACACCCAGGCCATAGGTGATGTACGCCGCCAGCATGCCAACCATCACCAACAAGGAGAACTCCGAACCCGGCGCATGCGGTGCCACCCAACGACCAAGCGCCACGAACAACAGCGGCAGCCCCACCATCATCGCCAGCAAGGCCATGCTCGACAGCGCCATATGCACCGGATCGCCCGCCTGCAGCACCACGAACAAGGCCGCCAGCGCCAGCAGTTCACCGGCAATGGCCTTGCTGCTGACCCAGAAGCGCTCGGCATCATCCAGCCCCAGCTGCGACAGCGAATCCATGATGAAGCCGGTCGACGGCGTCAGCAGGGCCAGCGCCAGCAGCGCAGCCGCCTGCCATGACAGGCCAGCGTAATGCCAGGCCAGCCACGCCACCCCGGCCAAGGTACCACTGCGGATCAGCAGATGCGCCAGCAGCGGCCACATCCCCTTGCGCAGGTCGGCCACATCCACTTCCAGACCGGCGAACAGGAACAAGGAAGAGATGCCCAGCGTGGCCAGCAGGCTGACGACCGGATCATGCGAGCCGTCGCCCAGCCATAGCATCGCGCCGATGCCGAACACCAGGCAGGTCAGCGGCGCCGGCAGGTTGAAGCGCTGCAACGCGCGCGGGATGACCAGCAACGCGAAGATCAGCAGCAGATAGATCAGTTCCTTGCTCATGACACCTGTTTCCTCTGGACCGGTTGTGCAAAGGCGACACCGGCCAGCCTGCGCCGACGGCTATCGGTCAGCGCAGCCGGGCACTGGCAAGCTCCCCCACGCCGCGAAGGATGCCATTGCGGCCGTCATCATCCAGTGCAGAACCCTGCAGGTAGCTCACCAGCAGCCACGGCGTCCCGCCTTGCAGGGGCCACAACACCGCGATGTCATTGGTGGTATCGCTGCCATTGCTGCCGGTCTTGTCGCCCACCCGCCAGCCCTGTGGCAGGCCGGCGCGCAGGCGCGCATCGCCGGTCTGGTTGTCGATCAGCCAATCGGCCAGCTGCTGGCGCGCGGCCGCGCCCAGCACATCGCCGAGCACGAAACGCTGCAGATTGCCGGCCATCGCCGCCGGGCTGGTGGTGTCGCGCGGATCGCCCTCGGCATAGCGGTTGAGTTCGGGCTCGTTGCGCGCGCTCACGGTGATGTGGTCGCCGTGTGCACGCAGGAAGGCAGTGAGCCCGGCCGGCCCGCCGAGCAGCGGCAGCAGCAGGTTGGCTGCGGCATTGTCGCTGACGATCATCGTGGCCCGGCACAGGTCGCGCACCGTCATGTCCTTGCCCACGTGGCGCTCAGTGAACGGCGAATGGTCAAGGATGTCGCTCGCCCGCACCGGCACCCGCTGGTCCAGCGACAACTGGCCGGTCTCGGCGCGCTGCAGGATGGCCGCTGCCAGCGGGAACTTGACGGTGCTGCACATCGGGAAGCGCTCATCCATGCGGTGGCCATGGCGCTCGCCGGTCGCCGGGTTCCACAGGCAGACACCCAGACGGCCACCGCTGCGCTGCTCCAGCGCGGCAAAGTCGGCATTGCCGACCACGCCGCCGGGCGCTGGCGGCGTGGCGTTGCGGGCCAGCGCCTTCGGCAACAAGGCCGTGGCCAGGGCAGCGGAACCGAGGGCGAGAAACTGGCGGCGGGCAAGCATGGCGACTCTCCAGAAAAGTGGTTCCGCCGATCTTGCCGACCACGAAGGGCCCGGACCAACGCAAAGAATCAGCGGGAGCCATTAGTTTTTCTTGCGCCTTAGGCCGCATTTTCCGCCCGATAGGGGAAATAATGCCGGCGACCATCAACTTTCATCATGACTGCGTATGATCCGCCCGCAACTGCCGCTCAATGCCCTGCGTGCCTTCGAGGCCGCAGCCCGGCACCTGAACTTCACCCGCGCGGCGCTGGAACTGTGTGTCAGCCAGGCCGCGCTGAGCCACCAGATCCGCGGCCTGGAGGACCGCCTGCAGGTCAGCCTGTTCCACCGGCTGCCGCGCGGTGTTGCCCTCACCGATGAAGGCGCGGCGCTGTATCCGGTGCTGACGGATAGTTTCGACCGCATGGCGATCGCGCTGGACCGCTTCACCGGCGGCCGCTTCCGCGAGGTGCTGACGGTGGGCGTGGTCGGCACCTTCGCCACCGGTTGGCTGTTGCCGCGCCTGCCGGGTTTCGAGGCCGCCCATCCGGATATCGAGTTGCGCGTGCAGACCCACAACAACCGCATCGACCTGGCCGGCGAAGGCCTGGATCTGGCCATCCGTTTCGGTGATGGCGACTGGCAGGGCCAGGACTGCACCGCCATTGTCGATACCTTGTTCGCACCGTTGTGCGCACCGGCCGTGGCGCGCAAGCTGCGGCAGCCGCGTGATCTTGGCAACGTGCCGTTGCTGCGTTCCTACCGCAATGACGAGTGGCCCCGCTGGCTGCAACTGGCCGGGGTCAACGGCGTGGAGGCGCGCGGGGCGGTATTTGATTCCTCACTGACCCTGGCCAGTGCGGCGGCCGCAGGCGCCGGGGTCGCGTTGTTGCCGCTGCGCATGTTCGAGCAGGATCTGGCCGAAGGGCGGCTGTTGCAGCCGTTCGCGCCGACCTTGTCACTGGGACGTTATTGGCTGACGCGGCTGCGCTCGCGGCAGGAGCGCGAACCGCTACGGCGCTTCCGCCTATGGTTGCTGGCACAGGAAGGATTGGACCTGTAGTGCCGAGCCACGCTCGGCAGAGGCCTCACCTGTAGTGCCGAGCCATGCTCGGCAAGGGGCATCACCGGTAAACCCCCAACCGAGCATGGCTCGGCTCTACAGTGGCATCGCTCATCACTGCACGGCTTGTGCCGCGCCCACAACGCTCAGTCCTCCAGCATTTCCATCCACGCTGCCTCGGCCTGCTCCAGCTGCTGCGCCAGCACTTCACGTTCGCTGCCCAGCTTGGCCATTTTGGCCGCGTCGGCGTAGTTGGCCGAATCCGCCAGTTGCGCGTCCACCGCCGCCAGCGATGCACCCAACTGCTCGACCTTGTTCTCGGCCGCTTCCAGCTTGTGCGGGTTGACCGGCTTCTTGTTGGAAGCCGGTTTGGCCGGGGCAACCTGCGCAACAGGTGCGGCCGCTGGCTTTTCCTGGCGATCACTCTTGTTGCGTGAACCCTGCGCACTGGCGCGCGTACGCAGCCACTGCGCGTATTCGTCCAGGTCACCGGCAAACGGCTCGACCACGCCATCGGCCACGCGCCAGAACGTGTCGCAGACCAGGCCGATCAGGTGGCGATCATGCGACACCATCACGATGGCGCCTTCAAACAAGGCCAGCGCTTCGGCCAGCGCTTCGCGCATTTCCAGGTCAAGGTGGTTGGTCGGTTCGTCGAGCAGCAACACATTGGGCTGCTGCCAGGCGATCAGCGCCAGCGCCAGACGCGCACGCTCGCCACCGGAGAAACCATCCACGGTCTCGAACGCACGGTCGCCCGGGAAATTCCACTTGCCGAGGAAGTCGCGGAACGACTGGTTGACGCCGTCCGGCGAGATCTCACGGAAGTGATCCATCGGCGTCATGCCGGCGTGCAGCGATTCCACCGTGTGCTGGGCGAAGTAACCGATCTGCAGGTCCGGATGGGCCATGCGGTCACCGCCGAGCAACGGCAGGTCACCGACCAGTGACTTCACCAACGTGGTTTTACCCGCACCGTTCGGCCCGAGCAGGCCGACGCGCTGGCCGGCCTCCAGGCCGAAGCCGACATTGTCCAGGATCACCGCGTCCGGGCCGTAACCGGCAGTGACGTCGTTGAGGCGGATCAGCGAGAACGGCAGCTTGGCCGGCGGCGAGAACTCGATGCGGAATTCGCGCTCGGCGCGCACCGCTTCGGTGCCGGCCATCTTGGCCAGGCGCTTCATCCGGCTCTGCGCCTGGGTGGCCTTGCTGGCCTGCGCCTTGAAGCGGTCGATGAAGCTCTGCAGGTGGGCGCGCTCGGCCTGTTCCTTCTCGTGCGCGATCTGCTGCTGGCGCAGGTGCTCGGCACGCTGGCGCTCGAAATCGGTATAGCCGCCCGGATAGAGCTTGGCACCGCCACCGTGCAGGTGCAGGGTGTGGGTGGCGACGTTGTCGAGGAACTCGCGGTCATGCGAGATCAGCAGCAAGGTGCCCGGATACTTCAGCAGCCATTGCTCCAGCCAGTAGACCGCGTCCAGATCCAGGTGGTTGGTCGGTTCGTCGAGCAGCAGCAGGTCGCTGGGCATCATCAGCGCGCGCGCCAGGTTCAAGCGTGCGCGCCAGCCGCCGGAGAACGCCGACACCGGGCGATCATGCGTCTCGGCCGGGAAGCCCAGGCCGTGCAGCAGCTTGCCGGCACGGGCTTCGGCGTCGTACGCACCCAGCTCGGCCATCTTCTGGTGCGCATTGGCGACCGCTTCCCAATCCTCGCGCTCGGCGGCGGCGGCTTCTTCAGCCAGCACGGCGGCGACCACGTCGTCACCACCGAGCACGAAGTCGATGGCGCGGTCGGGCAGCGCCGGGGTTTCCTGGGCCACATCGGCGATGCGGATCTTGCCGGGCAGCGACACGTCGCCCTTGTCGGCTTCCAGTTCACCGCGCACGGCGGCGAACAGGCTGGATTTGCCTGCGCCATTACGCCCCACCACGCCTACGCGATAGCCGGCATGCAGGGTGAGGTCTACGTTGGACAACAGCAGGCGCTCGCCCCGGCGGAGGGCGAAATTACGAAGGGAAATCATGAATGGGTCCGTTATAACGAAACGGAATGTGCATGTGAGCAGCATTCCTGCGACGTAATTCTAACGTTAACCAATACTTGACTCACGTCCTGTTATCGCACGCGCCTGAACGGCATTGCCTGACAAGGGCCAAGTACTCGCATTGCCAAATCGCCTTTGCTGAACTGAAAAAGCTTTCAAAAGCAACAATTTAGCTGCGTCATCCGGTTTGACACGAGGTAAAAATTCCATTAATTCGTTGATGGCGCACCGCAACAGCCGCGAACCCCACGCGCCGCCGATGCCGCCACTCAATACCGGAGCTGCAACCTGATGAATCGCACGTCCAGCACCCTCGCCGTCGCCATTGCCATCGCCCTTGGCGCCCCGGCCCTCCCCGCCTTCGCCCAGACCGCTGCCAACACCCTGGATACCGTGATCGTCACCGGTACCCGCGTGGCTGACCGCACCGTGGCGGAGTCGCAGTCACCGATCGACATCATCACCCCGGAAGCCCTACAGTCCACCGGCACCGGCGAGTTGGCCACCGCACTGTCGCGCGCCCTGCCCTCACTGAACTTCCCGCGCCCGGCCCTGACCGACGGCACCAGCGGCATCCGCCCGGCGCAGCTGCGCGGGCTCTCGCCTGACCAGGTGCTGGTGCTGGTCAACGGCAAGCGCCGCCACACCTCGGCGATGATCAACGTCAACGGCAGCATCGGCCGTGGCTCCTCCGCGGTGGACATCAACGCGATTCCGATCGCCGCCATCGAACGCGTCGAAGTACTGCGCGACGGCGCCTCGGCCCAATACGGCTCCGATGCCATCGCTGGCGTGGTCAACATCGTGCTCAAGGGCAGCGGCAAGGGCGGCAGCCTGGCCGTGGATTACGGCCAGTACTCGGCCGGTGACGGCAACAAGTACCAGCTCTCCGGCGACACCGGCGTCAGCTTCGCCGATGGCCGTGGCAGCGTGCATTTCGCCGGCCAGGTCAGCCAGCAGGACGAAAGCAACCGCGCAGGCCCTTATCAGGGCACCACCCCGAATACCGGCAACTTCCCGTCCATCGGTGAGAAGACCTTCGTGGTCGGCGACCCGCGCGTGGACGCCACCGCCGCCTCGGCCAACGCCAGCTTGAACTTCAGCGACAACATCAGTGCCTACGCCAGCGCCCTGCTGAGCAACCGCGACATCACCTCGTTCGCGTTCTACCGCTCGCCCAACCACAGCGGCCAGACCGCGCTGTTGGCGCAGACCTACCCGGACGGCTATGTGCCGCAGATCAACCAGTACTCCAAGGACCGCTCGCTGGTGGCCGGCGTCAAGGGCAATACCGAGAGTGGCTGGACCTGGGACGTCAGCCTCAACCACGGTGAAAACACCCTGGATTTCCACACCCGCAACAGCATCAACTACAGCCTGGGCGTGAACAGCCCGACCTCGTTCTACGACGGCACGCTGAAGTACCAGCAGGACATCTTCAACGCCGACCTCACCAAGTCGCTGGACTGGGGCCTGGCCTACCCGGTCACGCTGTCCTTCGGTGGTGAGTACCGCCGTGAGAAGTGGGAGCAGACCGCTGGCGAACTGAACTCCTATACCGGTAGCGGCGCGCAGGGCTTCGGTGGTTTCACCCCGACCAACGAAGTGCACAACGATCGCCACAATTACGCCGTCTATGCCGGCCTGGAAGCCGACCTGACCGAGAAGTTCTCCGCCGGCCTGACCGGTCGCTACGAGGACTACTCGGACTTCGGCGACAAGTTCTCGGGCAAGTTGTCGGCGCGCTACGCCTTCACCGACAAGGTCGCGCTGCGCGCTACCGCATCCAGCGGCTTCCGCGCCCCGTCGCTGGCCCAGCAGAGCTACCAGGCGGTCACCAGCACCATCATCAACGGCAGCTTCGTCGACCGCGGCACCTTCCCGACCACCAGCGCTGCCGCACAGGCGCTGGGTGCCAGCCCGCTCAAGGCCGAAAGCTCCACCTCCTACAGCCTTGGTCTGGTGCTGCAGCCGGTTGATCGCCTGTACCTGACCGTCGATGCCTACCAGATCGACATCGATGACCGCATCGTGCTGTCCACCAACATCACCACCAATGCCGCCGCCAATGCGTTGTTGGCCGGGCTGGGGCTGCCGCAGGTCACCGCGTTCTCCTACTTCACCAATGGCGTGGACACCCGCACCCGCGGTGTCGATGCAGTATCCAGCTACACCCTCCCGTTCAGCGCCAGCAGCCTGGAGCTGACCGCTGCCTACAGCTACAACGAGACCGAGGTGAAGAAGTTCATCGCCTCGCCGGCGGTGTTCGGCAGCCTGGGCATCACCCAGTCGCTGATCGGTCGCGACGAGATCGGCCGCATCGAGGACAGCTTCCCGCGTGACAAGGCCATCGTCAGCGGCACCTGGCGCTCGGACCGCTGGGAGCTGGGTCTGTCGGCGACCCGCTATGGCAGCTTCACCGTGCGCAACTCGGCCACGGCTGCCCGCGACCAGACCTATGACGCCAGTTGGGTAGTGGACGCCTCGGCCAGCTTCAAGCCCAGCGAGAACTGGAAGCTGACCCTGGGTGCGGACAACCTGCTGGACCAGTACCCGGATCGCACCGCGGACCTGCAGAACTCGACCTGGGGCATGCTGCCGTACAGCAACTACTCCCCGTACGGCTTCAACGGCGCTTACGTATACGGCCGTATCAGCTACACCTGGTAAGACTGTTTTGACGTCGTGAAAGGAAGATGCCCCGGGGCGACCCGGGGCATTTTCTTTTGCCGGCTCGGCAGAGGCTTACCCCTCCCCAGCCCTCCCCTTCGCTGCGCGAAAGGGAGGGGGCAGTTCATGCGGGCTGCAGGGTTCTTCCAGCTTTTGCTTTGGCGCCCTCCCTTTCGCGCAGCGCAGGGGCGGGTTGGGGAGGGGTGCCCTGGCGTTTGCTGTTGCCCTCACAAGCAAGCACCACAAACCCACAGCCCCACCTCGCTCCTTAAAAAAAACCCAGATTTTTCATGCATTTCCCCTCACCAAACCGCGCATCACCTTTAGAATCGAAGCACCCCACCCCCTGCTGCGAGCCCTGATGCACCATGACACCGCCCTGATCAACATGATTGCCATCGGTCTGGGCCTGGCCTTCGTGCTTGGCGCCCTGGCCAACAAACTGCGGCTGTCGCCGCTGGTGGGCTATCTGATTGCCGGTGTCATCGTGGGGCCGTTCACCCCGGGCTTTGTCGCCGACCAGGCGCTGGCCAACCAGTTGGCCGAGATCGGGGTGATGCTGCTGATGTTCGGCGTCGGCCTGCACTTCTCCTTGAAGGACCTGATGGCGGTCAAGGCCATCGCCATCCCCGGTGCCATCGGCCAGATCCTGGTCGCCACCCTGCTGGGCTGGGGCGTGGCCACGCTGATGGGCTGGCCGGCGCTGCACGGGGTGATCTTCGGCTTCTCGCTGGCCACCGCGTCCACCGTGGTGTTGTTGCGGGCCATGGAGGAACGCCGCTTGCTGGAAACCACGCGCGGCAAGATCGCGGTGGGCTGGCTGATCGTCGAAGACCTGGCCTGTGTGCTGGCGCTGGTGATGATGCCGGTGATTGCCGAGGTGTTCGGCCCCGAGGCCAGTGGCAAGGCACTTTCGATTGGCGGCCTGCTGGCCTCGATCGGCTGGACCTTCGTGCAGTTGGGCCTGTTCGTGGCAGTGATGCTGGTGGTTGGCCGGCGGGTGATTCCGTGGGTGCTGGAGAAAGTGGCCGGCACCGGTTCGCGCGAGCTGTTCACCCTGTGCGTGCTGGCCATCGCGCTGGGCGTGGCGTTTGGTGCGGCGGCACTGTTCGGAGTCTCGTTCGCGCTGGGCGCGTTCTTCGCCGGCATGATGCTCAACGAGTCCGAGCTCAGCCACAAGGCTGCGCATGATCCGCTGCCGCTGCGCGATGCGTTCGCGGTGCTGTTCTTCGTTTCGGTCGGCATGTTGTTCAACCCGATGATCATCGTCGAGCACCCCTGGCAGGTGCTGGCGACGGTGGTGATCATCATGTTCGGCAAGTCGGCCGCCGCCTTCTTCATCGTGCGCGCCTTCGGCCACTCCAAGAGCACCGCGCTGACCATCTCCGCCTCGCTGGCGCAGATCGGCGAGTTCGCCTTCATCATCGCCGGGCTGGGCGTGGCGCTGAAGATCCTGCCGCCTACCGGGCAATCGCTGGTATTGGCCGGTGCACTGGTGTCGATCATGCTCAACCCGGTGGTGTTCGGCCTGCTCGACCGCTGGCAGGCACGCCACAAGGAAACCGCGCCGGTGCCGGAAGTGCCGGACATCCCGCCCGGTCCGTCGCTGGACCTGCACGACCACGCCATCGTGGTCGGCTATGGCCGGGTCGGCAGCGAGCTGGCGCAGGTGCTGCGTGACCGCGGCGTGCCGGTGCTGGTGATCGACGACAACCGCGAGCATGTGGAACGCGCGCACGCCGCCGGCATCCCCGGCATCCGCGGCAGTGCCGCCTCGGACAAGGTACTGGCCGAGGCACACCCCGAGCGCGCCACCATCGCCGTGCTGGCCATCCCGCAGCCGCTGGAATCCGGCGAGGTGCTGGCCAAGCTGCGCGCCATCAACCCCAACCTGACCCTGTTGGCGCGTGCCCACAGCGATGCCGAGGTCAAGCATCTGCTGGAGCATGGCGCCGACGGCACGGTGATGGCCGAGCGCGAGCTGGCCTACTCGCTGGCGGAAATGATCATGTCCACCCCGCCCTACCGCAGCCTGCGCCGCAACGTGCCTCAGCCGGCGGCCAGCGGCACGTAGATGTCGGCGCGCAGGATGGCCTCGGGAACGTCCTCGGGGTCGTCCAGGAAGTGATAGTGCATTGGCGCGTCACGCAGCGCATGGCCGCTGCCCGGCAACCAGTCACGCAGCAACCGGTCGGTAGCGTCCTCAAGCAGGGAGTAGCTGCCGACATGATGCAGGCGCGCCATGCGCCCGCCCCCCAGCTGCAGGCGCTGCAGTGATGCCGGCAAGGCCGGCAGCTCGGCATCCAGCGCCAGCGCGCAGTCGAACAGCAGCTCATCGGCAGGCAGCTCGCGGTGGTCGCCCAGCGGCAGGCCGATCAACTGCTGCAGCTGTTCGATCAGGCCCTGCTCGGCCGCCCAGCCGAACAGTTCGCCGAACACACCATCCAGATCGTCGAAGGCACCCCGGGCACGCAACGCGACCACCTCGAACGGCTCCAGGGTGATCACTTCCACGCTCAGCGGCGCGGGAGTTTCAGCCACCGGCAGCGGCCGCGACAGCTGGGCGATGCAGGCGACCAGTCGCTGCGGATCGTCGCGCAGTTCGCTGGCACTGGCATCCACGCTTTCGCGCAGCACCCGGGCCAAGGCCTGCGGGGTGTCGTAACCGGCCAGCAAGGCGATCTCGGTGACACTGGCCGCGCTATGCGCCAGACGCTGCAGCGCCTTGACCAGCCGCAGCCGCTGCACCGTGCGGCCTACCGTTTCACCGGTCAGCGCGCGGTAGACGCGATGGAAGTGAAACGGCGAGTAATGGGCGATGGCCGCCAGCGCCTCCAGGTCGGGCAAGGGGCCGCCGGTATCGACGGCCTGCTGCAGACAGGCAATGACCCGGTCCAGGCGTGGCAGCTGTGCGGCATTGGCTTTCATTGCATCGTCTCCGTGGAAGTGGCGGCTATTGCAGCGCGCCTGCTCAGCGCTGGCGTTTCCGATCTTGCGCAGGCGCCGGCCCGGCAGCAGGCATCCCCGCCAGATAGTCCTGCAGCAAGGCGATGGCCTGGCGCACCTTGGCCGGTTGGGTCTGGCGATGTGGTGTCACCGCCCAGGCCGGCAACGCTGGCACTTCCCAATCCGGCAACAGGCGCTGCAGGTGGCCGTCAGCCAACAGCGGCGCCGCATCCAGGCTGGTCAGCACCGCCACCCCCAAGCCGGCCTGGCATAGCTGCAGGACCGCCGGCTGATTCTGGCTGGCGATGCGCGGATGCGCCGGCACCAGCCGTTCCTCGCCGCTGTCACGGTGTTGCCAGACCAAGCCGGGCACCTGCGGCACACCCAGCCAATCGGCGGCGGGTACCTGCAGCGGATCGGTGGGCATGCCGTGGGCCTGCAGCCACTGCGGCGACGCGCAGGGCCAACGCTGCAGGCTGCCCAGACGCTGCGCCATCCAATCACTGTCCGGCAGCTGGCCAAAGCGCAGGGCCAGGTCGATGCGCGCCTGCAACAGGTCGGTCCAGCCGTCGTCGAAGAACAGGTGCAGGCGCAGCTGCGGGTTGTCCTGCAACCACGCACCCAGCGCCGGCCCGATATGCGCGGCCATGCCCAGCGGCGCCGACAATCGCAGTTCGCCGCTGGGGGCCTGGCGGGCAGCCGACAGTTCTGCCGCCGCCTCCCCGGCCGCATCCAGCAAACGCGCGCAGGCCGCGTAGTAACGGCTGCCCACATCGGTGAGGGCCAGCCGTCGGGTAGAGCGGTGCAACAGCGCCACCCCGGCTTCCTGCTCCAACGCACGCAGCTGCTGGCTCACCGCCGAGGTGCTCATGCCCAGGGCCCGCGCCGCCGCACTCATCGAGCCGTGCTGCACCACCTGGGCAAACAGGGCCATCCGCTTGAAGCTGTCCATGGGTCACCTCCTTGCGGGCCATTGTGAAGCACAGCTTCAAGGTGATTGTGATTTTTTGCGACTGCCGCGACGGCACGCAGAGGCGGAAACTGGCGCCATTCCCACTTGCAAGGATTTCCCATGAAAGTCGCATTGATTGGTGCCACCGGCTTCGTCGGCAAGGCTCTGCTGGACGAACTGCTGGCGCGCGGCCATGACGTCACCGCCCTGGTGCGTGACCCGGCCAAGCTGGCAAGCCGCGCGCGCTTGCATGTGGTCAAGGCCGATGTGCTCAATGCCGAGGAGGTACGCGCCGGGGTCAGCGGTGCCGACACGGTGATCAGTGCCTACAACGCCGGCTGGGCGAATCCGGATCTATACAACGAGTTCATGCGTGGCACCCGCGCGATTGTGGCCGGCACCAAGGCAGCAGGCGTCAAGCGCTACATCGTGATTGGCGGTGCCGGCAGCCTGTATGCGGCGGACGGCACCCAACTGGTGGATTCCCCCGACTTCCCGGCGGCTATCTATCCCGGCGCCAGCGCCGCGCGTGATGCGCTGAACGAGTTGCGTAATGAGACCTCGCTGGCCTGGACCCAGTTGAGCCCGCCGGTGGCCTTCCATCCGGGCAGTGCAACCGAGCGCACCGGCAAGTACCGGGTGGGCAGCGACACCCCGCTGAGCACGGGCGATGGCCCGGGTACGATCAGTGCGGCCGATCTGGCGGTGGCAGTGGTGGATGAGCTGGAAACGCCGAAGCACGTGGGCAAGCGGTTTACGGTTGCCTGGTAAAAGCTAGGAGCTGAGAGCTGCCCTCACCCCAACCCCTGCTCCGCGCCCCGGCCCTTGCGCTGACGCAAGCGCGTTCAAATGGCTGCGAACCTTTGGTTCGCAAACAGCCCTTCTCACCCCGCATGCGGGAGAGGGGCCAGGATTGCGGCGGCTCGTAGTGCGTTAGCCCCTCTCCCGCTTGCGGGAGAGGGGTTGGGGTGAGGGGAAGCTTCTAACAAGCGAACCCCGCCCTTGATTCTCCTCTGCAGCGTCCAAGCTGGGACTCAAGCCCCAGCCAACGCCTGCTCGAGATCCGCCAGCAGGTCATCGATATGCTCGATGCCCACCGACAGGCGCACGGTGTCCAGCGTTACCCCGGCCTTTTCCAGCTCGGCCTCATCCAACTGCCGATGGGTGGTGGATGCCGGATGCGTGGCCAGTGACTTGGCATCGCCCAGGTTCACCAGTCGCGTGAACAGCTGCAAGGCATCCAGGAAGCGCGCGCCGGCTTCGCGCCCACCCGGCAAACCGAAGGTCAGCACGCCCGAGCCGTGGCCACGCAGGTACTTCTGCACCAGCGCATGTTCCGGATGGTCCGGCAGCGCCGCGTAGTTCACCCAGGCGACCTTTGCATGCTTCTGCAGGTAGTTGGCCACCGCCAGCGTATTGCTGTTGATGCGATCCATGCGCAGCGCCAGCGTCTCGATCCCCTGCAGGATCTGGAAGGCGTTGAACGGCGAAATCGCCTGGCCCATGTTGCGCAGCGGCACCACGCGGGCACGACCAATGAAGGCCGCCGGCCCCAATGCCTCGGTATAGACCACGCCGTGGTAGCTGATGTCCGGCGTATTGAGGCGCGGGAAGCGCGCCTTGTGCTCGGCCCACGGGAAGCGGCCGGAATCGACGATGGCGCCGCCCAGACTGGTGCCGTGGCCGCCGAGATACTTGGTCAAGGAGTGCACCACGATATCCGCACCAAAATCGAAGGAGCGCTGCAGATACGGCGTGGCCACGGTGTTGTCGACGATCACCGGCACGCCATGGGCATGGGCGATCCTGGCGATGGCCTCGATGTCGGTGATGTTGCCGCGCGGGTTGCCGATGGATTCGACGAACACCGCCTTGGTGCGCTCATCGATCAGCGCCGCAAATGCCTGCGGATCGCGGTAGTCGGCGAAACGGGGCTGGATGCCGAACTGCGGCAGTGTGTGCGCGAACAGGTTGTAGGTGCCGCCATACAGCGCGCTGGAGGCGAGGATGTTGTCGCCGGCCTCGGCAATGGTCTGGATCGCGTAGGTGATCGCGGCTTGGCCCGAGGCCAGCGCCAATGCACCGATGCCGCCTTCCAATGCAGCGATGCGCTTTTCCAGCACATCGGTGGTCGGGTTCATGATGCGTGTGTAGATATTGCCCTGCACCTTGAGATCGAACAGGTCGGCACCGTGCTGGGTGTCGTCGAAGGCGTAGGCAACGGTCTGGTAGATCGGCACCGCCACCGCGCGGGTGGTCGGGTCGGGGGAATAGCCGCCATGCACGGCGATGGTTTCAGGCTTCCACTGCGGATCGGTCATCGGGGTGCTCGCCAAGGAGTGACCGCTGACGATAGCCGAGGATGGATGGCAACCGGTGGACGGTTGCAGGGGTTACTTGTGAGGGGGCGTTATTTGCTGATGCCTTTTTGAAACGTGCATCTCTAGCTAGAAGCTTCCCCTCACCCCAACCCCTCTCCCGCAAGCGGGAGAGGGGCTAACGCACTAGCCGCCGACACGATCCAAGCCCCTCTCCCGTTTACGGGAGAGGGGTTGGGGTGAGGGCAGCTTTTAAAGCACTTGAAGCTCCGGCTCTCAGCCCTTGCCAAACTGCAACTGGCCACCGCCACCAGCTTCCACCTTGATGGTGTCGCCGCTGGCGAACTCGCCGGCCAGGATCTTCTGCGCCAGCGGGTTTTCCAACTGGGCCTGGATGGCACGCTTCAACGGACGCGCGCCATAGATCGGATCGAAGCCAACATTGCCCAGCACATCGAAGGCCGAATCCGACACCTCCAGGCGCAAACCACGCTCGCCCAGCCGCTTCTCCAGCCCACGCATCTGGATGCGTGCGATCTGCTTGATCTGCTCCTTGTCCAGCGGATGGAAGACGACGATGTCGTCCAGGCGGTTGATGAACTCCGGACGGAAGTGCGCCTGCACCACGCCCATCACCGCCGCCTTCATCTGCGTATAGGCTTCCGGGCTGTCGTCGCCGCTCATGTCCTGGATCTGGTGCGAGCCCAGGTTCGAGGTCATCACGATGACGGTATTGCGGAAGTCCACGGTGCGGCCCTGGCCATCGGTCAAACGACCGTCGTCCAGCACCTGCAGCAGGATGTTGAACACATCCGGATGCGCCTTCTCCACCTCGTCCAGCAGGATCACGCTGTACGGGCGACGACGCACCGCCTCGGTCAAATAGCCACCTTCCTCGTAGCCCACATAACCCGGGGGCGCACCGATCAGGCGCGACACGCTGTGCTTCTCCATGAACTCACTCATGTCGATGCGCACCATCGCGTCGGGCGAATCGAACAGGAAGTCGGCCAGCGCCTTGGTCAGCTCGGTCTTGCCCACGCCGGTCGGGCCCAGGAACAGGAACGAGCCACTCGGACGGTTCGGGTCCGACAGGCCGGCGCGCGAACGCCGCACCGCGTCGGAAACCACGCGGATCGCTTCTTCCTGGCCAACCACGCGGTTGTGCAGCATATCTTCCATGCGCAGCAGCTTGTCGCGCTCGCCTTCCAGCATCTTGCTGACCGGGATACCGGTCCAGCGCGAGACGACCTCGGCAATTTCCTCGTCGGTCACCTTGTCCTGCACCAGCTTGAAGTCCTTGCGCTCCATTTCCTGCGCGGCCTGCAGCTGCTTTTCCAGGTTGGGCAGCAGGCCGTACTGGATCTCGCTCATCTTGGCGAAGTCCTGGCGTCGCTGGGCGGCTTCCAGATCGAGCTTGGCCTTCTCGACCTGCTCCTTGATCTTGGTTGCGCCCTGCAGCGCGGCCTTCTCCGACTTCCAGATTTCGTTGAGGTCGGAGAACTCGCGCTCCAGCGTGTCGATGTCGGCATCCAGGTCGGCCAGGCGCTTGCGCGAGGCGTCGTCCTTTTCCTTCTTCAGCATTTCGCGCTGGATCTTGAGCTGGATCAGGCGACGCTCCAGCCGATCAAGCTCTTCCGGCTTGGAGTCGATCTCCATGCGGATGCGCGAGGCCGCCTCGTCCATCAGGTCGATGGCCTTGTCCGGCAGTTGGCGGTCCGTGATGTAGCGGTTGGACAGCGTCGCCGCCGCAACCACCGCAGGGTCGGTGATCTCCACGCCGTGGTGCACCGCGTAGCGCTCCTTCAGGCCACGCAAGATGGCGATGGTGTCCTCGACCGTCGGCTCACCCACGAACACCTTCTGGAAGCGGCGCTCCAGCGCGGCATCCTTCTCGATGTACTGGCGGTACTCGTCCAGGGTGGTTGCACCGATGCAATGCAGCTCGCCACGCGCAAGCGCCGGCTTGAGCATATTGCCCGCATCCATCGCGCCGTCGCCCTTGCCGGCGCCGACCATGGTGTGCAGCTCGTCGATGAACAGGATGATCTGGCCTTCGTTCTTGGACAGGTCGTTGAGCACGGCCTTGAGCCGCTCCTCGAACTCGCCGCGGAACTTGGCACCGGCAATCAGCGCGCCCATGTCCAGCGACAGCACGCGCTTGCCGCGCAGGCCCTCGGGCACTTCGTCGTTGATGATGCGCTGGGCCAGGCCTTCGACAATGGCGGTCTTGCCCACGCCGGGCTCGCCGATCAGCACCGGGTTGTTCTTGGTACGGCGCTGCAGCACCTGGATGGTGCGGCGGATTTCCTCGTCGCGGCCAATCACCGGGTCGAGCTTGCCGCTCTCGGCACGCGCGGTCAGGTCGATGGTGTACTTCTCCAGCGCCTGGCGCTGCTCTTCTGCGTTTTCGCTCTGCACGGTTTCCCCGCCGCGCAGCTTGTCGATGGCGGCCTCCACTTTTTTCTTGTCGGCACCGGCAGCGCGCAGGGCCATGCCGGCCGGGCCGCCGTCGTCCACCGCCGCCAGCAGGAACCACTCGCTGGCGATGAACTGGTCGTTGTGCTGCTGGGCCAGCTTGTCGGTGCTGTTGAGCAGGCGGTTGAGATCATTGCCCATCGACAGGCTGCCGGCCTGGCCGGATACCTTGGGCAGTGCATCCAGCGCTTCGGTCAGCCGCTCGCGCAACACCGGCACGTTGACACCGGCCTGGGCCAGCAAGGGCCGGCTGCTGCCACCGGGCTGATCGAGCAGCGCGCTGAGCACGTGCACCGGCTCGATGATGTTGTTGTCACGGCCAACTGCCAGCGACTGGGCATCTGCCAGGGCTTTCTGGAAGTTGGAGGTGAGTTTGTCCATCCGCATGGGTCTTCTTCCTCGATGTTGGGTTGCCAGCACTGCCGGCGATACTGGTTCAGATGCGGTTGCAACGGCGTGATTCAAGGGTGAATAGCCCCCTTGTTCAGCTGCAATCGCAATCCCGTCCCAGTATCACCCGCTGCTGTCGCCGCAACCTTGATCCAACGCAAGCGGCAGCGCGGCTCAGCCGCGCGTGATCGCCGCGCGCAACGCCCGCAGTTGCTGCTTCACCACCTGTTGCTGGCCGGCATCCATGCGCAGCAAGGCTTTCTGCCCGATCGACAGCGATTGCAGGGCCGGGTCGACGAAGCGATAGCGGCCCTTGCCGTCCGGCTCCACCGCCAGCGGACGGGCCGGCTCGGGGGTCTGCAGCAGATGGTCGATCACCGCCACCAGCCTGTCGTTGAAATGGCCGTCGGGATGACCGATATCGCTGTAGGCCTGTTGCAGCAGGGGATAGAAGCGCTTGTAAGCAGCCGCTACCGCCCCCGCATCGGCACGGGTAAAGGCATCCACGTAAGGCGCATAGCGGGTGGCATTGGCGGCTGCCAACTGCTCACCGCCAGCACCGCCCTGCTCCACCTGCAGCGCGCCTGGCAACGGCCGCACCGCCATCGCCGCAGCTGGCAGGCTGGGTTGGGTGAGATTGTCGACATGAACCACCATGCGCTGGATCAGCTGCTCACGCAGCAGCACGGCCAAGGCATCTGCGGGAAACAACCCGTTCAGCGCCTGCCAACTGGAAGCATCGCTGTCGGCCAGAGCCGGCAAGGCCGGGTCAGCAGCCACGTCGAGCGGATATTTCGGCTCGGCCGCTGGTTCGGGCCTAGCCGGCGGTTGGACGGCCGGTGCAGCCGGGCTATCCACCAGCGGAGCAGCGGTTGGCGTTGCCTGCCGCAACTGCGCCACATCATCACGGAACATCCACCATGCAGCGCCGCCTACCGCGACGACGCCAACCACTGCCCAGGGCCACACTGCTTTGCGCTTCTGCATCACTTGCACCTTCGTTGCACGTGATGGTGTGACCCTGTTTATCTGGCAGGGTTCCCCTGCGGTTCAAGCCTCATGCATCAACGCTGTTTCTGCAGCGACATCAGGCCGATCACAACCGCCAGCACCGCGTAGGCAGCGCTCACCTGCAAGGTGATGGCCTGGCGCAGGCCTTCCAGCTGCCACGGCAGGTAGATGCCACCGCGCGGATCGGTGGAATGGATCACGCCGAACGCACTCAGCGCGGCAGCCACGAACAGCAGGCTTACCGCCACGCCAGCGCGGCGCTCGATCAAGGCCACCAGTGCTGCCGCCCAGATCATCGCGCTGATGATGAAACCATTGCCAAGCAGCTGCAGGGTGGCCACGTCCGACAGGCCATGGCCATCGACCACTGCATACAGGGCGGCCGCCGCATCGGGTGCTACCCAGGTGCCGAACTTGATGTTGATCAGGTAGGCGATGGCCGGCAGGAAGGCCAGCGCCACCGCGATCGCGTGCTCGCGCTTGGTCTGCTGGAAGGCCTGCACGGTGATGTCGAGGCCGACGAAGACGATGATTGGTGCCAACACCGCCACCGGCAGCCACTGCACCAACCCGGCAACCACGCCGAGCATGCCGCCGATGCCGATGAACAGGCCGGTCAGCAGCGTGTAACCGGTACGCGCACCCAGGCGCTTGTACGCCGGCTGGCCGATGTACGGCGTGGTCTGTGCGACACCGCCGCAGACGCCGGCGATCAGCGTGGCGATGGCTTCGACCAGCAGGATGTCACGGGTACGGTAATCGTCACCGGCAGCGCGCGCGCTCTCCGCCACGTTGATGCCGCCCACTACCATCAGCAAGCCGAATGGCAGCAGCAACGACAGGTACGGCACGGTCAGCGGCAGGCCTTCGACAAAGCCCAACGTCGGCAGCGGCAGGCCCACAGCAAAGGAGATAGCCGGCGGCCACTGGAATCCGGTCAGCGCACCTACCGCGCCCAGGCCGTAATACAGCACCACACCCACCAGCAGTGCGAACAACACGCCGGGCAGGCGCAACGGCACCACGCCGCGCGCTACCAGCACGTACAGCAGCACGCCCAGTGTGACCAGACCGACCAGCGGCTGGCGCAGGCTTTCGATCAGCGGCAGGAAACCCAGCAGTGTCAGCGCCGCACCACCGATGGAGCCGAGCAGCGCCGCACGCGGCACGTGGCGGGTGACCGCATCGCCAACAAAGGACAGCACCAGCTTGAGCAGGCCCATCACCACCAGCGAGGCCATGCCCAGCTTCCAGGTCAGCATCGCCGCTGCCTGCGGGTCCATGCCCAGTTGCTTGAAGCCGGCAAAGGCCGGGCCCAGCACCAACAAGGCCATGCCGATGCTGGTTGGCGCGTCCAGCCCCAGCGGCATGGCGGTGACATCATCGCGGCCGCTGCGGGCAGCCAGGCGCCGTGCCATCAGCGTATACATCAGGTTGCCGATCAGCACGCCAAAGGCCGTGCCGGGGAACATGCGGCCGAACACCACATCGGCCGGGAACTGGAAGATGCCGACCAGCGCCATCGCGATGAAACCGAGGATGGACAGGTTGTCGACCACTAGGCCGAAGAAGCCGTTGAGGTCACCGGTGACGAACCAGCGTGGGCGGGATGCAGATGCAGAAGAATTCATGGGGGATATCGTCAGGAAAGCGAGGCGATGGTAACGCCGGGAAAATGCGTGCGGATGGAACAGGTCATTCGTTCGTGGGCAGCTTCACCCAGCCCAGCACCGGGCCGCGGCTGGGATTTCGGTAGCGCAACTGCAACCAGCCATCTGCTTCGTCCAACAACTCGACGCGGTCGCCCTTGAGCAGGTAGCGCTTGGTCGAGGTGTCGCCAGCCTTGCTGTACAGCAGCAGCTTGTCCGGCACCACCGACGCGCTGCGGCCCGGCATCGGGGCGTCCTTCAGCGGCGGATCGAAGGCATTCCAGATGGCGGTTTCGAGCCGCTTGCCTGCGGCATCCCAGGTGCTCCACACCGTGAGGATCTCCGCATCGTCCACTTCAGCCAGCGCCAACACCCGCGCGAGCGCTTCGGTGTCGAGGAAGGCATTGCGCATTGAGCGGTACAGGTAAACCTTTTCGCCCGCAAAGCGGTAGATATCGCTGTACCACATCGGCCCGCTACGACAGCTGCTGCTCAACGTGCGTGTGGCCGGGTCCGGGGTCAGCGACCAGAAGCCTTCGCAGCTGATTTCCGGGCCCTCGGGTGCGGCCAACGCGCGGAACTGGCCACTGGCCGGCTCGTACAGGTAAACCGTGACCGATTCGTTGACCTGACCCAGCGTCGCACTGGTGTCCAGATCCTGGTAACCGTCGAAGTTGTAGTCGGCGTGGCCCAGCCGCGTGCCGCCACCTTCCTCGTCCGTGGACGCCGGCAACACCTGCCGGGCCGGTGAGCGGCTGGTGCCCACCTCCACGCTGCCGTCGCCCAGCAAACGCGCATGCGCGCTCACACCGGTTGCGACCTCGAAGCGGATCTCGTCGTCATCTGCCGCGAATGCCGGCGCTGCCAGCAGCGAAACCGCTGCAATCAGCAAACCGCGGGCGGCAGAACGGCAGCGGGACGTGGATATCAGGGACGTCATCGAGAAGCTCATCTGCGGTTGGAGGCTGCCCGCAGGCTAGCCGATCCAGTGCGGATCAGAACGAAACCTCGACCGGCTGCCGCGACCACAGCACCGATTGGTGCTTGGTGGCCTGCTTCCATGCCAGACGGATGGCTTCGATGTCGTTGCGCCGCTGCGGGCTGTCCTCGTGCAGGATCACCAGCACCTTGGTGCGCAACCGGTTGGGCTCGGCCGCGCCACGGAACAGCCACTGGCCGTAAGCATCAAACACGGTCAGGCCATCGGGAAAGCGCGGCGTCACTTCCTTGTCCAGGAAGGCGCGCCACTGCGCCTCGCTGATCACGTCGGTCTGCTCACGTGCCGATGGCCCGGTTTCCTCGCCGACGCCGAAATACAGCTCGCTGCGCGACCAGCCAGCGGCTTCGGCCGGTCGCGCTGCATCGCCGTGCAATTGGGCACTGGGTGCAGGCTCGGCAGCAGGTGGAGCGGCGTGGGCAGCTCCGGCAACGGCAAACAACAGGGGCAACAGGACAGCGTGCAACTTCATGGAAAACCTCCGGACAGGAACGACACGGTGGCATCCAAGGCACCGCAGGGGATATCGCGTTTGGTTATCAACCAATTGCCAGCAGGACTTGCATCCCGGCCGCCGTTAACGCGAAGATAATATATCGCTTCATCCGGATGGATGTAAGTGCTTCCTGAAGCCTTTCCACCATCCGCGCCTCCCCCACGTCCCGCTTTCCCCACAGTTTCTGGAGCTCCCATGTCCCGCCCCACCTCGGCCCCGCTCGGCCTGGCCATCGCGCTGGCGCTGTCTTCCCCCGCTTTTGCCCAGGACGCCCCGCAGGCCACCAACCTGGACACGGTGATCGTCACCGGCACCCGCGCCGTCGACCGAACCGTGCTGGAGTCCACCTCGCCGGTGGACGTGCTCAGTGCCGAGGACATCCGCAAGGCCGGCGTGGTCAACGGCGAGCTGGGCAGCGCGCTGCAGGCGCTGCTGCCCTCGTTCAACTTCCCGCGCCAGTCCAACTCCGGCGGTGCCGACCACATCCGCGCCGCGCAGCTGCGCGGCCTCTCGCCCGACCATGTGCTGGTGCTGATCAACGGCAAGCGTCGCCATAACAGCGCCCTGGTCAACACCGACAGCAAGATCGGCAAGGGCACCACGCCGGTCGACTTCAATGCCATCCCGGTCAGCGCAATCAAGCGCATCGAGGTGCTGCGTGACGGCGCCGGCGCGCTGTACGGCTCCGATGCGGTGGCCGGCGTGATCAACGTGATCCTCGACGACGCGCCGGAAGGCGGCGCCATCGAAGCCAGCTTCGGCGCGCACCACACCGACCTCAAGCCGATCGACCGCACCCTGACCGATGGCCAGACCAGCTACTTCAGCGCCAAGGTCGGCACCGCGCTGACCGATGACGGCGGTTTCCTGCGCGTCGGCCTTGAACTGAAGAACCGCGAAGCCACCAACCGTGCCGGCTTCGACCAAATCCCGCCGTGGGAAGCACAGACCCCGGACAATCTGGCCCTGGCCGGCAAGCGCAATTACTCACTGGGCGATGGCGCCAGCAAGGACCTCAATGCCTGGTTCAATGCCGAAATCCCGTTCGGCGCCGCCTCCAAGGCCTATGCCTTCGGCACCTACAACCAGCGCGATACCGAAGGCGCCAATTACTTCCGTTACCCGGACGGCGAAGCCAACTGGAAGGAGCTGTACCCGAACGGCTACCGCCCGATCTCCGAAGGCGAAAACCTGGATGTGCAGCTGGTGGCCGGTGCCCGCGGCGAACTCGGCGACTGGAACTACGACGCCAGCCTCGACCATGGCCGCAACGAATTCACCTATCGCCTGCGCAATTCGCTCAACGCCTCGCTCGGCCCGACCAGCCCGACCCGCTTCAAGACCGCCGATTTCAGTTTCGCCCAGACCGTGGCCAACCTCGATTTCGGACGCATTTTCGTGCGTGCCAACGACAGCCACAGCCTTGGCTTCGGCATCGAAGGCCGCCACGAGCGTTATGAAACCGGTGCCGGTGACCCGGCCAGCTACGCCGCCGGCCCCTACACCGACCGCCCGACCGGCTCGCAGGCCGGCGGCGGCCTGACCCCGCAGGACGAAGCGCATCTGTCGCGCGATGTGTTCAGTGCCTACACCAGCCTGTCCTCGACCTTCGGCGAGAAGTTCTCCACCGATATCGCTGCACGCTATGAGCACTACGAGGACTTCGGCGGCGAGCTGACCGGCAAGATCGGCGCGCGCTACGCGTTTGCGCCGGCGTTCGCGCTGCGTGGTTCGGTCTCCAACAACTTCCACGCGCCGTCGCTGAGCCAGATCGGCTACGAATCCACTTCAACCGGCTATACCGCCGGTGGCCAGCTGGTGCAGGGCCGCCTGTTGTCGGTCAACAATCCGATCGCGCGGGCGCTGGGCGCAAGCGACCTGAAGCCGGAGAAGTCGATCAACTACAGCCTCGGCTTCACCAGCCAGATCGGCAGCCACTTCGACCTGTCGCTGGACCTGTTCCAGATCGATATCGATGACCGCATTGCTCTGTCGGAAAGCATTACCGGCGATGCGCTGACCGATTTCGTGCAGCAGCAGTTCGGCATCGGCGGGCTGGAAAGCGCGCATTACTTCGTCAACGCCGCCGATACCCGTACCCGTGGCGCCGAATTCGTCGGCAACTGGCGGCAGTCGCTGGGTGACGGTGAGCTGCTGCTGACCGGCACCTGGAGTTACGCCAAAACCGAGTTGAAGAACGTCGTCGCCACGCCCTCGCAGTTGCTGGCACTGAATCCGGACTACGTGCTGTTCGGCGTGGAGGAGAGCAATACGCTCACCGATGCCGCACCGCGTACCCGCGCACAGTTCGCCGCCAGTTGGGCCAATGACAGCTGGTCACTGAGCAGCCGCGTCAGCCGTCATGGCAGCGCCAAGCGCGTCTTCGATTTTGGTGGCGGCTACGTCCCGACCCAGACCTACCAGGCCGAATGGCAGCTGGATGCGGAAGTCGAGTACCGCATCACGCCGCAGTGGAGCGTGGCGATCGGCGGGCAGAACCTGACCGACAACTACCCGGACAAGTCGAACGAAGACATCTACTACTTCGGCAACCTGCCCTATGACGTGTTGTCGCCAATCGGCAGCAATGGCGCCTACTGGTATGGGCGGGTGCGTTTTACGTTCTGATTTTTCGGGGGGATGGCTTTTTAAAAGCTTCCCCTCACCCCAACCCCTCTCCCGCAAGGGAAGAGGGGCTCGGATTGCTCGCGCTCGTAGTGCACTAGCCCCTCTCCCGTTCACGGGAGAGGGGTTGGGGTGAGGGGAAGCTTCTAGCTAATGCCGCTCGAATTCATCCAGCTTTAACAGCACAGAGCGCTCCTTACGCCTGCCGGCGCATTCCAGCCCGGTCATCCATTGCGGAGGCGTATATGTTCGAGTCGTTGATTCGCGAAGCGGCCAACCGCTTTCATCTTGGCGACAACGCAGGGCGCCTGGTGCGCCAGCTTGTCGATGCCATTTTCGATCCAGCCAACGGCGGCTTCGCCGGACTGCAGAAACGATTTACCGACGCAGGCCTCGACGGCCTGTTCTCGTCGTGGATTGGCACCACGCCCGGCGACAACGTCCTGCAACCAGATCAGTTCAGCGCCGGCTTCGGCCAGAACCTGGCCAGCGGCATCGCCAGCAAACTCGGCATTCCCCCTGCCGCGGTGAATATGGCCGGTGCCTGGTTGCTGCCGAAAATCGTCGGCCAATTGACCCAGGGCGGCAGCATCCCCAGCGCGCGCCCGGCCGACTACGACCGATGGTTTGGCACCACAACACCTGCTGCAGGCTATAGCGGCGGTGCCGCCGTGCCCCCGCCAGCCGCATCCGGAAGCTTCTGGAAATGGCTGATTCCGCTGATCATCCTGATCGCAGCGTTCCTGTTGTTCCGCAGCTGCAAAAAGGAGGATGTCACCGCACCACCGCCGGCAGAGCCGGTGGCGACCGCGCCAACTGCTCCCGCATCAGAGCCCGCTGCCCAAGCCAATGCCCGCTTTGGCTTCGAGAACGTGGACGGCAAGGTCATGGTCAACGGCCGGGTTGCCGCCGATGCCGACAAGACGCGGCTATGGGACGCACTCAAGGCCACCTATGGCGAGAGCAACCTGTCCGGTGACATCACTGTCGATCCCGCTACCCTGCCTGCCAACTGGCTGGACAAGCTGATCGCCGCGCTGCCTGAGCTGAAAGCCAAAGGCCTGAAGTTCGGCTTCGATGGCGACAAGCTCAACATCGACACCAGCGGCATGTCCGAAGCCGACCGCTTCGCCGTCAGTGACAAGCTGCGCCACCTGTTCGGCGGCTTCGAGATCAGTGGCCTGTGGGATCGCGCGGCGGCGGCACTGGCAGGGCTCAAGGCCGGTTTCAGCGGCGCTGACCTGGTCAAGGCGCTGAACCTGATGAACATCTACTTCGACACCGGCTCGGCCACCATCACCCGCGACAGCATGGAGACGCTGACCAGCGCCGCCAACGCGATCAAGCAGGCACCGGCTGGTACCAGGATCGAGGTCGGTGGGCATACCGACAACACCGGTGATGCCGCTGCCAACGTGACCTTGAGCCAGCAGCGCGCCGATGCGGTGGTGGCCAAGCTGGCCGAACTGGGGGTTGCCGCCGATACGCTCACTGCCAAGGGCTATGGCCAGGAAAAGCCGCGCGCCAGCAATGACAGTGAAGAAGGCCGTGCGCAGAACAGGCGGATCGAGTTTGCGGTTACCAAGTGATGCTTTGCATTGGGTGAAAAGCAGAAGCTTGCCTTCACCCCAACCCCTCTCCCGCAGGCGGGAGAGGGGCTAGTGCACTACGAGCGCAAGCAATGTGAGCCCCTCTCCCGCACGCGGGAGAGGGGTTGGGGTGAGGGCGCTCTTGAGACACGTAAAGCCAAACCGTTCACCCCAAATGACCTTCCTGTAACAACCGCTGCGGCATAGTGTCCGCATGCTTGATGACCTACAGCGACCGCCACCTCCGGCGCTGGCAGACGACGACGCACTGTTTCTCGACGTGGATGGCACCCTGCTCGCCTTTGCCGACCACCCGGACAAGGTAGTGCCCGATCCCCCACTGCTCACGCTGCTGGCCAGCGTGCAGCAGCGTCTTGGCGGTGCGCTGGCGCTGCTCAGTGGGCGCCCGGTCGGCCAGCTGCAGACAATGTTCGCGCCACTGCAGCTGCCGATGGCCGGGCTGCACGGCGCGCAACTGCTCACCGCCGCCGATGCTGCGCTTGCCGAAAGCGATACCGCCAGCTGGCTGCATGCACTGCACCAGCGCGCGATGCAGCTGGCACATGCCCATCCCGGCGTACTGATCGAGAACAAAGGCCAGGCCTTGGCATTGCATTGGCGCAACGCGCCCGACGCGGGCGCGGCAGTAAGCGCCTTTGCCAATGCCTCGCTGCCGCAGCTGCCCGGCGTGCGCCTGCAACCCGGCAATCATGTGATCGAGTTTGTCGGCAGTGGCCACGACAAGGGCCGCGCACTGCAGCAACTGATGCAACAACCGCCTTTCCAAGGCCGGCGCCCGATCTTCATCGGCGATGACCTCACCGACGAACACGGCTTCCAGGCAGCGCAGCGCGCTGGCGGCCTCGGCGTACTGGTCGGCCAGCGTGGCGACAGCCACGCCCGCTCCGCCCTGCCTGATATCAATGCCGTCCACGCTTGGCTGCGCGCAGCCACTACCTGACCCACCCGGAGGAAACAGCGGCGCCAGCGGCGTTCGCGCAACCAGGAGTATGCAATGCAAGACGCCACCCTCGACCTTGGCGTAGTTGGCAATGGCAGTTTCGGTGCGCTCATCGACAAACAGGCGCGCGTGGTATGGAGCTGCCTGCCCAGCTTCGATGGCGACCCGGCCTTCTGCGCCCTGCTCGGCCCCAATCAGCACCCCGGCGGTGACTTCGGCATCGAGCTGGAGGACTTCCGCGACAGCGAGCAGTCCTATCTCACCAATACCGCCATCCTGCGCACGGTGCTGTACGACCAGCATGGCGGCGCGGTGGAGATCATCGATTTCGCCCCGCGCTGGCGCCAGAACGACCGCTTCTACCGTCCGGTCAGCCTGATCCGCCAGGTCACGCCGCTGTCCGGCAGCCCGCGCATCATCGTGCGCGCGCGGCCGTTGGCCGATTGGGGCGCGCGCCAACCGGAAACCACCTGGGGCAGCAACCACATCCGCTGGCTGCTGCCGGACCATGTCCTGCGCCTCACCACCGATGTGCCGGTGCGCTTCGTCCGCGATGGCCTGCCGTTCGTGCTCAACCACCGCGTGCACCTGGTGCTGGGCGTGGATGAATCGCTCAACCGCTCGCTCAGCGGCTATGTGCAGGAGGCCATGCAGCGCACGCGCGACTACTGGCGCGAATGGGTGCGTTACCTGTCGGTGCCGCTGGAATGGCAGGACGCGGTGATCCGCAGCGCCATCACCCTGAAGCTGTGCCAGTACGAGGACAGCGGCGCCATCATCGCGGCGATGACCACCTCCATCCCGGAGGCCCCCGGCAGCAGCCGCAACTGGGATTACCGCTACTGCTGGCTGCGTGATGCCGCCTTCGTGGTGCGCGCACTCAACCGGCTCGGTGCGACCCGCACCATGGAGCAGTTCCTGGGCTACATCTTCAACCTGGCCAGCACCGATGGCAGCTTGCAGCCGCTGTATGGCATCGGCTTCGAGGCCAAGCTTGATGAGGAGGAAGTCGCCACGCTGTCCGGCTATTGCGGCATGGGCCCGGTGCGCCGCGGCAACCTGGCCTGGGTGCAGCGCCAGCACGATGTCTACGGCAGCGTGGTGCTGGCTTCCACCCAGTTGTTCTTCGACCAGCGCCTGCAGGACCCCGGCGACACGCACACCTTCGCGCGACTGGAACCTCTTGGCGAGCAGGCCTTCGCCTTGCACGACGTCCCGGATGCCGGGCTGTGGGAATTCCGTGGCCGTACCGAAGTGCATACCTACACCAGTGCGATGTGTTGGGCGGCCTGTGACAGGCTTTCGAAGATCGCAACCCGCTTGAAACTCGAAGGCCGCGCCGTGTACTGGCGCGAACGGGCCAACCAGATTCACGCGCGGATCATGCATGAGAGCTGGAGCGAGCAGCTTGGCCACTTCACCGACACCTTCGGCGGTCACCGGCTGGATGCCTCCTTGTTGCTGTTGGCCGACATCGGCTTCATCGACGCCCATGACGCCCGCTTCATCGCCACCGTCGAGGCCATCGGCCGTGACCTGAAGCATGGCAATGCACTGTACCGCTACATCGCCCCGGATGACTTTGGCGCACCGGAAACCAGCTTCACCATCTGTACGTTCTGGTACATCGATGCATTGGCGGCGATCGGGCGGATGGACGAAGCGCGCGCCATGTTCGAGGTGCTGCTGCAGCAACGCAATCACCTGGGCCTGCTGTCCGAGGACCTGTCCTTCGATGGCCAGGCCTGGGGCAATTTCCCGCAGACCTACTCGCATGTGGGGCTGGTGATCGCCGCCATGCGTTTGTCGCGCAGCTGGCAGGAGGCCTCGTGAGCCGCTTGGTTGTCGTCTCCAACCGGGTGGCGTTGCCCGGCGAGAACCGCGCCGGCGGGCTGGCAACCGGCCTGCTGGCGGCGCTGCGCGAGCGCGGTGGACTGTGGTTTGGCTGGAGCGGCCGCAGCGTCGCAGGTGACAGCGGCGCGCTGCACGAAGCGCAGGATGGTGCCATCCGCTACCTCACCATGGACCTGTCCAAATCCGACCTGGACAACTACTACAACGGCTTCGCCAACCGAGCACTGTGGCCGCTGCTGCATTTCCGCCTGGACCTGGTCGACTATGACCGCCGCAAGCGCGAGGGCTACTGGAAGGTCAACACCTTGTTTGCCGATACGCTGGCGCCGCTGCTGCGTGATGACGACACGGTGTGGATCCACGACTACCACCTGATCCCGCTGGCATCCTTGCTGCGCGAGCGCGGCGTGGGCTGCCGGATAGGCTTCTTCCTGCACGTGCCGGTGCCATCGGCGGACCTGATCCAGGCCTTGCCCGATCACCGCGCCCTGTTCCAGACCTTGTACGCATACGATCTGCTCGGCTTCCAGACCCGCCGCGATGTCGACCGCTTCCAGTCCTATGTGCGCCTGTTCGGCGGTGGCGGCCTGGTCGACAACGAGTGGATACAGGCACCGGATGGACGCCGCGTGCGCACCTCGGCCTTCCCCATCGGCATCGATACCGAACACATCGCGCGGCAGGCGCGCAGCGCCGCCAGCAACAAGCCGGTACGCGATCTGCGCCAGAGCCTGCAACACCGCAAGCTGGCAATCGGTGTGGACCGGCTGGACTACTCCAAGGGTCTACCGGAACGCTTCCACGGCTTCGAGCGCTACCTCGACCGCTACCCGCAGCAGAAGGGCGAGATGACCTATCTGCAGATCGCCCCGGTGTCGCGCGGCAGCGTCACCGAATACCGCAAGCTGCGCAGCGACCTGGAACGCCTGGCAGGGCATATCAACGGCGGCCATGCCGAGGCGGATTGGACGCCGCTGCGTTACGTCAACCAGAACTATGCACACAGCACATTGACCGGGTTCTACCGGCAGGCAGCCGTGGGCTTGGTGACGCCCTTGCGCGACGGCATGAATCTTGTCGCCAAGGAGTACATCGCCGCGCAGGACCCGGAGAATCCGGGCATGTTGGTGCTGTCGCTATTGGCCGGGGCGGCGGATGAATTGAAGCAGGCGCTGCTGGTCAATCCGCATGATCTGGATGGCGTGGCCGATGCCATCGCGACGGCGGCGAACATGCCGCGGGCAGAGCGGATCGAGCGTTGGCAGGTGATGATGGAGCAGCTGCGCACGCATGATATCCATCGCTGGCGGCGGGATTATCTGGGGACGTTGGAAGGGACTTAGGCGGAAACACAGGCTAGAGCTGCCCTCACCCCAACCCCTCTCCCGTAAACGGGAGAGGGGCTGATGCACTACGAGCGCAAGCAATGCGAGCCCCTCTCCCGTTTACGGGAGAGGGGTTGGGGTGAGGGGGAAGCTTCTGGCCAGCAAACCCCACCACCCCACTCAATCCAAAAATCGCCCGCGCTGCTCCGCCGTCGGCAGAAAACAGCTGTCATGCCGCCCAAACCAGCGGTAGCGATTCCGTGCCAACCAGCGATACGCCGGATCCCGCAGGGAGGCCGGCAACACCCGCGCAATCCCGGCCAGACGCCAAGCGCCGCCCAGCCCGGTCAGCACCCGCAGGATCGCGTCCGTATCTGTATACGCCACGCCCTCAGCCACCAGCAGGAACGACAGCGGGTCATCCGGGTCCAGCCCATGCGTGGACAGCAGCGCACGGCCCTGCCCGCCCTGCATCGCGGCAAAGCGGTAGCGCCCGGCCCGATCAAAACGCAGCAGGAAGCGCACCCAGCGGCTGCACAGCGCGCAGACACCATCGAACACGATCACCGCCGGCTCAGCCATGCCTGCCCTCCGGCAACAGCCAGCCTTCGTAACGGATCAACCGCCCGATCAGCGGCATCGAGACATCCACCAGGAATTCATAGCGCCCCTGGTGCTCACGCTCGCGGCAATGCACCTGGGCGAACCAGCGCGCCGGCAGTGGCAGCACCCCGAAGGCCCAGACCCGCTCGGCCCGCCACAGGATCTGCCCGTCCTGCTCGCACAGCCCAAACCGGAAGCGCACCGCCCCCAACTGCTCGAACAAGCGCCCCCCGCGCTGCCACAGCCGCGAGGCCATGCGCGCGGCACCGAACTGCCGGTTCCAGCGCTCACCCGCGGCATCGACCACGAACTCGACCGTCACCGGCACGCTTGAGGTCGGCGGCAGCCGTGCCAGCCAGGCGCAGGGCGCCACCAGCCAGTGGCTGCCACGCAGCACGTCGCCCTGCCCGCTCCAGCGCTGGCGGGCGGGGATCGCGTGCAACGCGCGCACCTGTGGTGCCAGCTGCTCAAACGCGGGGCCCAGCACCTGCGCGAACAGCGGCAGGCTCATCGCTCCATCCACACCAGGGTGGCGATACGGCCGCTGCGGCGGTCGCGCCGGTGCGAGAACCAGCGCTGCGGATCGGCCATGGTGCACAGGTCACCGCCATGGATGGCCTGCGCCTGCATGCCCGCCGCGACCAGCCGCTGCCGGGCCAGCCCGGGCAGGTCCACCTTCCAGTGGCCGGGCCGGGTGGCGACGAAGTGGCTTTCAGCGGCGCTGGAATGCGCCAGGAAGGCCTCGCGCACGTCCACACCCACCTCGTACAGGGCCGGACCGGCCGCCGGGCCTATCCACGCCACCAGCGCCTCGGCGGGGGTGTGCATGGCGGCCAGGGTGTTCTCCAGCATGCCGCGCGCCAGCCCACCCCAGCCGGCATGGGCAGCGGCCACTTCGCTGCCATCACGGGCGGCGAACACCACCGGCAGGCAGTCGGCGGTGAGGATGGCCAGCACCACGCCCGGGACGGACGTGACGGAGGCATCGGCGGTCGGCTCGGCCTCCAGCCCCTGCGCCAGCGGCGGCGCGTCAAAGCGCAGGGCGTCACTGCTGTGCACCTGGCGCAGCCAGTGCGGGGCCGAGGGCAGCTTGGCCAACTGCTGCAAGGCGTCGCGGTTGCGTTGCACCTGGACCGGATCGTCGCCGTCAGCAGCGGTCCGGTTGCCCATATTGAAGCTGTCAAACGGCGGCAGCGAGCCGCCGGCGCCATGGCGCATCGTGGTGAAGGCCCGCACCCCCGGGGGCGCAGGCCAGTCGGCCAGCCACAGCGGGCTCGCCTCGGCCATTACCAACGGCCCCGTTCGCGTTCGGCAAAGGCCTTGGAGTCCTCGCGCAGCACCTTCATCAGCGCAACCAGGTCAGCCGGAACCGGCGCGGTATTGCTGATGGTTTCGCCGGTGATCGGGTGTTGGAACTCCAGCGTCTCGGCATGCAGCGCCTGGCGCTTGAAGCTGCGTAGCGCCGCGACCAGCTCATCGGTGGCGCCCTTGGGCAGTTTCAGCGAGCCGCCGTACAGCGGATCACCGACGATGGCGTGCTTCAGATGCGCCATATGCACGCGGATCTGGTGGGTACGGCCGGTTTCCAGGCGGCACTCCAGCGCAGTGTGGGCGCGGAAGCGCTCACGCAGGCGGTAATGGGTCACCGCCTCCTTGCCGTCCTCGCGCACCCCCATCTTCAGGCGATCGCGCGCATGCCTATCGATCGCCGCATCCACCGTGCCCCCCGAAACCAGCGCACCCACCACCACCGCCAGGTACTGGCGGTGGACCTCGCGCGCGGACAGCTGCTCCACCAGCGCGGTCTGCGCCTGCACGGTGCGGGCCACCACCATGACCCCGCTGGTGTCCTTGTCCAGGCGATGGACCACGCCGGCGCGCGGCACCTTGGCGATGGCCGGGTCACGGAACAGCAAGGCGTTGAGCAGGGTGCCGCTGGGATTGCCAGCGCCCGGATGGACCACCAGGCCAGCCGGCTTGTCGATCACGAACACATGCTCGTCCTCGTACAGGATCGACAGCGGGATGTCCTCCGGCTGCGCATGTACTTCGACCTCGAGCACCGCATTCAGGGTGGCGATTTCGCCGCCGCGGACCGGATCGCGCGGGCGGACGGGCTCGCCATCGAGCAGAACTGCGCCGGATTTGATCCATTCGGTCAGCCGCGAACGGGAGAATTCGGGGAACAGTTCGGCCAGGACCGCGTCGAAGCGACGACCGGCGGCGGAATCGGGAACCTGCGCCTGGCGCGGGCTGGAAAAGGTGTTCTCGGACATGGGCAAAGACCGGCTAAAGACGAAATTATGGGGTCCAAGCGACAACAGTCAGTCGCAGGACAGGCCACTAGGCTATCATCGCCCCTTCGTATTCCTGCCGCGTCCTGCCCTGAACCCATGATCCGACGCTCTTCGCTGCTGTCCGCGCCCGTCCGCCTCACCGCCCTGCTGCTGGTTTTGGTCTTCGTCGCCACTGGCTGCCACCGCGGCGCCAAGAAGGACGCCGACGAAGGCGCACCGGTCGAACAACTGTTCGAAAAGAGCCACAAGCTGATGGAGGGCGGCAACTGGTCCGGTGCCGAAACCAGCTTCAAGCGCCTGATTGCGCAGTACCCGTACGGCCCGTACACCGAGCAGGCGATGATCGAAAGCGCCTACGCCCAGTACAAGGCCGGCAAGAACGATGACGCGGTGTCGAGCATCGACCGCTTCATCCGCACCTACCCGACCCACCGCAACATCGCGTACCTGTACTACCTGCGCGGCCTTGCCAACGGCAACCGCGATACGGTTTTCCTGCGCCGCGTATGGTCGCTGGACCCGAGCCGCCGCGATCTGTCGACCCCGCGCCAGGCCTATGCCGACTTCAACATCGTCACCGAGCGCTACCCGAACAGCCGTTACGCCGCCGATGCGCGCCAGCGCATGATCGAATTGCGCGATGTGTTCGCCCAGCATGAGCTGGACGATGCGCTGTATTACGCCCGTCGTGGCGCCTGGGTGTCGGTGGTTGGCCGCGCCAACTACCTGCTGGAGACCTATCCGCAGAGCGCCTTCCAGTACGACGCGGTAGCGCTGCTGGGCGAGGCCTACACGCATCTGGGCAACAAGACCCTGGCCGACGACGCCCGCCGCGTGCTGCAGCTGAACCAGCCCGAGCACCCGTGGCTGGCCGGCAACTGGCCGAAGTATCCGTGGATGATCCGCAAGCTGAACCCGTTTGCCGGGGAGCGTTCGGTAGCCACCGGCCAGAGCAATGCCACGATGAACCGCGGCAAGTAAGCGGTAGCGGTAATTGTGGTGAAGGAAAGGGGCCCAAGGGCCCCTTTCTTGTTTCCGGATTTGTGGGCTTTGGCTTTGGCTTTGGCTTTGGCTTTGGCTTTGAGCTTTGGCTTGGGTTTTGGTTTTGGCTTTGGCTTTGGCTTTGAGCTTTGGCTTGGGCTCTTCCCTTCTCCCGCTTGCGGGGGAAGGTGCCCGGAGGGCGGATGGGGGGAGCTTTTGGCCTTCAAGCTTCAGCCCCCTCCTCATGGAAGGGGCCTTGCGGCCCCTTCTATTTGCATCCGCCGGAAGTCAGCCGATCAACCGCGGTAGCCATTGGTAATGGGATAACGGCGCTCGCGGCCAAAGGCGCGCCGAGACACCTTCGGACCAGGCGCGGCCTGGTGCCGCTTCCACTCACTGATCCGCACCAGCTTCAGTACCCGATCCACCACTTCCGGCGCGTAACCTGCAGCGACGATGTCTTCGCGCGACTGTTCCTGGTCGATATAGCGATACAGGATGCCGTCCAGCACATCGTAGGCCGGCAGCGAATCCTGGTCGGTCTGGTTGTCACGCAATTCCGCCGAAGGCGCCCGCGCGATGACCGCGGGCGGAATCACCGGCGCGCCGCCCACCGTATTGCGCCACTTGGACAGACCGTAGACTTCGGTCTTGTACAGGTCCTTCAACGGCGCATAGCCGCCGCACATATCCCCATAGATGGTGGCATAGCCGACGGCGTACTCGCTCTTGTTGCCGGTGGTCAGCAGCAGGCCGCCGAACTTGTTGGCCAAGGCCATCAGGATCACGCCACGGCTGCGCGACTGCAGGTTTTCTTCGGTGACATCGGCCGCTTGGCCCTCGAACATCGTCGACAGCGACTGCATCAATCCCTGGAAGGCTGGCTCGATCGGCACGGTTTCAAGCTTCACCCCAAGCGCACGGCATTGTTCCACCGCCAGATCATTGGACAGATCGGCGGTATAACGCGATGGCAGGCTGACCGCGGTGACATTCTCGGCACCCAATGCATCCACGGCCAAGGCCAGCACCAACGCCGAGTCGATGCCACCGGACAGGCCCAGCCACACCTTGCTGAAGCCATTCTTGCCGCAATAGTCCTGGATGCCGCGGGTAACCGCGCGCCAGGCCAGCGCGTCCATGCTTTCATCGCCATCATCGATCCAGCGCAGCGGCATGAAGCTGCGCGCGGCGACGTTGTATTCGACCAGCAGCATTTCCTCGGTGAAGGCAACCGCGGCCGGGTGCACCGTGCCATCACCATCGGCGACCACCGACGCGCCATCAAACACCACCGCATCCTGGCCGCCGACGGTGTTGACGTAGGCGATGGCGGCACCGCTCTCGCGGCTGCGTTCGGCCAGCAGGGCATCGCGCTGGGCGTGCTTGCCGCGCTCATAAGGTGAGGCATTGGGCACCAGCACCAGCTCGGCGCCGGCCTTGACGGTGGCGGCAAGCGGCTCGGGAAACCAGAGGTCTTCGCAGATCACCAGCCCCAATTTCACGCCGTTCACCTCGAACACGCAGTTACCGCCATCCGGGTCCACGTCGAAGTAGCGGCGTTCGTCGAACACGGCGTAATTGGGTAGCTCGCGCTTGCGGTAAGTTGCGGCAATGACGCCGTCACGGAGCACGCTCGCCGCGTTGTAAACCACCGCTCCAGCGCTTTGCGGCCAACCGACGACGGCGACGATGCCTTGGGCCTGCGCGGCGACACGCGCCAACGCCTGCTCACAGCTGCGCAGGAAGCCCGGCCGCATCAGCAGGTCTTCAGGCGGATAGCCGCTGATGGCCAGTTCCGGAAGCAGCACCACGTCGGCGCCGTATTCGTCACGCGCCTCATGCATCAGCTCGATGATACGGCTGGCGTTGCCGGCCACGTCCCCAACCGGGAAATCGAACTGGGCCAGGGCGATGCGTAGCGTTTCGGACATGATCAACAACCTTCTGCTTGGCCCCGCACCCTGCGGGGGCTTGGTGTTACCAACGCCGCGCGCCGGATGCTTTCGCAGACCGCGTCGGTGTGGCTCAGGGCCTCATTATTCCAGAAGCGCAGCACGCGGTAGCCCTGCCGTTGCAGGAAGGCGTCACGGCGGAGGTCATTGGGATCGGATGCGTGTTGGCCGCCGTCGAGTTCGATAACCAGTTTTTGCTCCAGGCAGACGAAATCCACAACATAAGGCCCGATGGGGTGTTGCCGGCGGAACTTGAAGTCGGCCAGGTGGCGCCCTCTGAGGAAGTACCAGATGCGTCGTTCGGCATCTGTCATGCGTCGGCGCAGGGCACGGGCGCAGTTGGTCTTGCTGCCTTTGCGCATGGTTGCCTCCTTTGTAGGGGGACGATTACCTGGCAAGGCGGTGGTTGAAATCAGGGAAAGCGCGCTTTGGGATGTAACGATTTTGGCTTTTGGGGCGCTGCCTTTGAGGTGACAGATAGCGATGGGAAAGGCTAACGGCAAAAAGCCAGAGCCTCCCCTCACCCCTACCCCTCTCCCGCAGGCGGGAGAGGGGAAAGCAACAGCCGGAGCTAGAGCTAGAACCAGAGCCAGAGCCACTGCCAAAGCCCAAGCCACAGCCACAGCCACAGCTAAAGCCACAGCCAAAGCCACAGCCAAAGCCAAAGCTACAGCCAGTGCAAAAGATGAGCTTTAGTCAGTGATCTAACGTCGACTTGGACTTCAGCTCCGGCTCCGGCTCCGGCTCTGGCTCTGGCCTGGCCTGGCCTGGCTTTGGCTTTGGCTTTGGCTGTGGCTGTGGCTTTGGCTGTCCCCTCTCCCGCCTGCGGGAGAGGGGTAGGGGTGAGGGCAGGCTCTTAGATGTTGTTTTTGTTTTTGTTTTTGTTTTTGTTTTTATTTTTGTTTTTATTTTTGTTTTTGTTTTTGTTTTTATTTTTATTTTTGCTTTTGGCTTTTACTCCCCGATCACCCACCCCCAAAAACAAGAAAGGCCACCCGAAGGTGGCCTCTCTCAAATCACTGAAGCGCAGTCTTACTTGACCAGCTTCGCGATGGCAGCGCCCAGGTCGCCCGGCGAACGGACGGTGACAACGCCAGCAGCTTCCATTGCTGCGAACTTGCCCTCGGCAGTGCCCTTGCCGCCCGATGCGATCGCACCGGCGTGGCCCATGCGCTTGCCGGCCGGAGCCGATGCACCAGCGATGAAGCCGACAACCGGCTTCTTCACGTGGTTCTTGATGTATTCGGCACCGGCTTCCTCAGCGTCGCCGCCGATTTCGCCAACCATGATGATGCCTTCGGTCTGCGGGTCTTCGTTGAAAAGCTTCAGGCAGTCAACGAAGTTCAGGCCGTTGATCGGGTCGCCGCCGATACCGATGCAGGTCGACTGGCCCAGGCCCACTTCCGTGGTCTGCTTGACCGCTTCATAGGTCAGGGTGCCCGAACGCGACACGATGCCGATCTTGCCCGGCATGTGGATGTGGCCCGGCATGATGCCGATCTTGCACTCGCCCGGGGTGATCACGCCGGGGCAGTTCGGCCCGATCAGCACGGTGTCCGGATGCGAACGGGTCAGCACGTTCTTGACGCGCAGCATGTCCAGCACCGGGATGCCTTCGGTGATGCAGACGATGACCTTGATGCCGGCAGCAGCGGCTTCCAGGATCGCGTCAGCCGCGTACGGCGGCGGCACGTAGATGACCGAGGCATTGGCGCCGGTGCTCTGCACGGCATCGGCCACGGTGTTGAACACCGGCAGGTCGATGTGGGTGGTGCCGCCCTTGCCCGGGGTCACGCCGCCGACAACCTGGGTGCCGTACTCGATCATCTGAGTGGCGTGGAAGGTGCCCTGCTGGCCGGTAAAGCCCTGCACGATCACCTTGGTGTTCTTGTTGATCAAAACTGACATTGGATTTCCTTCGGTGTCGGATCAGGCGGCGTTCTTGACGGCTTCAACGATCTTCTTGGCGCCATCGTTGATGTTGTCAGCCGGGATGATGGCCATGCCGCTGTCACGCAGCAACTGCTTGCCTTCTTCCACGTTGGTGCCTTCCAGGCGCACCACCACCGGAACCTTGACGCCCACTTCCTTCACGGCAGCGATGATGCCTTCGGCAATCATGTCGCAACGGACGATGCCGCCGAAGATGTTGACGAAGATGCCTTCGACCTTGTCCGAGGACAGGATCAGCTTGAAGGCTTCAATGACGCGCTGCTTGTTGGCGCCGCCGCCCACGTCCAGGAAGTTCGCCGGCTCGCCGCCGTTGAGCTTGATGACGTCCATGGTGGCCATGGCCAGGCCTGCGCCGTTGACCATGCAGCCGATGTTGCCGTCCATGGTGACGTAGTTGATGTCCAGCTCCGAAGCGATCACTTCGGTCGGATCTTCCTGGGTCTTGTCGCGCATGGCGACCAGCGCCTTCTGACGGAACGCGGCGTTGTCGTCGCTGTCGAACTTGCCGTCCAGCGCGTACAGGTTGCCGTCGTCAAGGATCGCCAGCGGGTTGATTTCAACCAGCGCCAGGTCCTTTTCGTTGAACAGGCGGTACAGGTTGACCATGATGCTGGCGAACTGGCCAGCCTGCTTGGCGGTCAGGCCCAGCTTGAAGCCGAAATCACGGCCGTGGTAACCCTGCACGCCTTCAACGAAATCGACGTTGAGCGAGTGGATCAGCTCCGGGGTTTCAGCAGCAACCTGCTCGATCTCCACGCCGCCTTCCGAAGAAGCGATGTAGGTGATGGTCTTGGTGCCACGGTCAACCAGCACCGACAGGTACAGCTCCTTGACGATCTCACCGGCAGTGGTCACCAGCACCAGGTTGACCGGCAGCTCGACGCCTGCGGTCTGGTAGGTGGCCATCTTGGTGCCGAGCATCTTGGCCGCAGCGGCCTTGACGTCGTCGGTGGTCTTGCAGAACTTGACGCCGCCAGCCTTGCCGCGGCCGCCAGCGTGGATCTGAGCCTTGACCATCCAGGGGCCCTGGCCCAGCGACTGGGCAGCAGCTACTGCCTCGTCCGGGGTCGCAGCGACCTTGCCGGCCGGGACCGGGATGCCGTATTCGGCAAGCAGTTGTTTTGACTGGTACTCGTGAAAATTCATGCGTCACCGTGGGAATAGGAACGACCGCACGCAGCCCACAGGGCCGAAACTGGCCTACTTGCAGGGCGGGCGGGCCCAATATTGTCGCCGACGGCGGCCCAGCACGCAAAGAAGTCTGTACAAATCGCCAAGAACGGCACGCTTTTATCTTCCAATTCAGCAACTTGCCGATGATTGTCCGGCATGTCGGGGAGTCCCCCGCAGCGCGGTCGGCGCACCTATACTGGCGTGATTAGGTCTGGATAGGAGATCCAGCTTGGCCCCCAGTTCGTCGATCATCGACCGCATCGAATCCATTCCAACGCGTGAGCTGTACTTCTTCGCGTTGTACCGGGTCCTGGTCGCCGCACTGCTGAGCGCACTGGTGTTCGGGCCGCTGACCTCCATGGTTGGCGACGCTCACCAACCCTTGCTGGCGCAGTCGGTCTCCGTCGCCTACCTGTTGATCTCGGTGGCGCTGCTGATCTGGGGGCGCAACGAACGCTGGCTGCAGCGCATCGTATTTGGCAGCGTGATGGTCGACATCATCGCCGCCACCCTGCTCAGCCACGCCCTGCCCGGCGCCAGCGCCGGTGTTTCGATGTCGCTGCTGTTCAATATTGCTGCTGCAGGCCTGTTGCTGCCGCTGTCGCGGGCGATGCTGATCGGCCTGCTGGCCTCCGCGGCCAGCGTCGCCGAATACATCTGGCAGATGCTGGAAGGCGGCCAGAACACCCGCACCCTGGCAGAGCTGGCGATGTTCGTCACCAGCTACCTGGCCCTGACCTTCATTGCCTACCAGATTGGCAGCCGCACCCGCCGCACCCAGCAACTGGCCGATCAGCGCGGCGCCGAAGTTGCCAATCTGTTTGAAGTGAATGAACTGATCATCCGCCGCATGCGCACTGGTGTGCTGGTGGTGGATACCAACGGACGCATCACCCTGGCCAACGAAGCCGCCACCGCCCTGCTCGGCGACATGGAAGGCGCGCTGGCCACCGAACGCGTCGCCCTGAACATGGCATCGCCGGAGCTGGCGCGGCGCTTGCAGCGTTGGCGCAATGGCTGGCACGAAGACGAAACGCCACTGCAACTGGCCCCGGAGCAGACCGAGGTACTACCGCGCTTCGCCCGTCTGCTGGCCGACAGCGACATGTCGCTGATCTTCCTGGACGACACCACCGTGGTTTCGCGCCGGGCCGAGTCACTGACGCTGTCCACCCTGGGCCGCTTTTCAGCGAGCCTGGCGCACGAGATCCGCAACCCGCTGGCGGCGATCAACTACGCCACCCAGCTGCTGGAAGAGTCCGAAGACCTCGGCGAAGCCGACCGCCGCCTGCTGCAGATCATCCACCAGCAATGCCAGCGGACCAACGGCATCGTCGAAAGCGTGCTGGCATTGGCCCGGCGCGAACGCGCCAACCCCGAGAACCTCGACCTGGCCGCTTTCGTGCGCCGCTTCGTCATCGAGTACCGGCAGACCTTGTCACTGGAGAACGACAGTCTGGAGGCGGTGATCCGTGAACCGTCGGTGGTGGCGATGATGGACCCCCGGCACCTGCACCAGGTACTGACCGCCCTGGTCCACAACGCCCTCAAGTATGGCCGCGTGGCCGATGAGCCGGCGCGCATCCGCATCCGCGTCGCCTCGGCCGAGCGCAATGCCGTTATCGACGTGATGGACCGGGGGCCCGGCATACCGGACGCCATCGCCACCCAGCTGTTCCGGCCGTTCTACACCACCTCGGAACATGGAACCGGCCTGGGCCTGTACATCGCGCGCGAGCTCTGCCGCGCCAACCAGGCCCAGCTGGATTACGTGTCCATTCCCGCTGGCGGCGCCTGCTTCCGCTTGACCCTGAGCACCCCGAAAACCGCGTTCGCCCGCGGTGAGCGCCAATGATCCATTTTTCGATGCAATCGTTTGTAGGCAAGCCTCCACCTCGGCTATCGTTCCATTCATGAACGCAACACACAGCGCCCTGATCGTCGATGACGAACGCGATATCCGTGAACTGCTTGTCCTCACCCTCGGGCGGATGGGTCTGCGGATAAGCACCGCCGCCAACCTGGCCGAGGCCCGGGAGCTGCTCGCCAGCAATCATTTCGACCTGTGCCTGACCGACATGCGCCTGCCCGATGGCAATGGCATCGAACTGGTCACCGAAATCACCCGCGACCACCCCTCCACCCCGGTGGCAATGATCACCGCCTTCGGCAGCATGGACCTGGCCGTGGAGGCCCTGAAAGCCGGCGCCTTCGACTTCGTCAGCAAGCCGGTGGACATCAATGTGCTGCGCGGCCTGGTCCGCCACGCCATCGAACTGAACAACGAAGCCCGTCCCAGCACCCCGCCCCCGCCGGAAAGTGCCACCCGCCTGCTCGGCAGCTCACCGGCGATGGACGAACTGCGCGCCACCATCGGCAAGGTTGCCCGCAGCCAGGCCCCGGTCTATATCCTGGGCGAATCCGGCGTCGGCAAGGAGTTGGTGGCGCGCACCATCCACGACCAGGGCGCACGCGCGGCAGGCCCCTTCATCCCGGTCAACTGCGGTGCCATCCCCAGCGAACTGATGGAAAGCGAGTTCTTCGGCCATCGCAAGGGCAGCTTCACCGGTGCCCATGCTGACAAGCCAGGGCTGTTCCAGGCTGCCAATGGCGGCACCCTGTTCCTGGACGAAGTGGCCGAGCTGCCGCTGCAGATGCAGGTCAAGCTGCTGCGCGCCATCCAGGAAAAATCGGTGCGCCCCGTTGGTGCGGCCACCGAAGTCACCGTGGATGTGCGCATCCTTTCGGCCACCCACAAGGACCTGGGCACGTTGGTGCAGGACGGCCGCTTCCGCCATGACCTGTATTACCGCATCAACGTCATCGAACTGCGGGTACCCCCGCTGCGTGAACGCCGCGGCGATCTGCCGCAACTGGCCAACACCATCCTGCAACGGCTGGCGCAATCCCAGGGCCAGAAGCCGCCGCAACTGGCAGCCTCGGCGCTTGAGGCGCTGGACGCTTATTCCTTTCCCGGCAACGTCCGCGAACTGGAGAACATCCTTGAGCGCTCCCTGGCCCTGGCGGATGGCGACCGCATCGATGCCAGCGACCTGCGCCTGCCGCAAGCGCAGAATGCCGCGCCGCGCACGGTCCCCGGCGGCGATGCACCGACTGCCGCGCCGGTCGTCCCTGTCGTGCAGGAGGCCGTGGTCGACATTGACCCCGCCAGCTCCGCCCTGCCCTCCTACATCGAACAGATGGAGCGCACAGTGATCCAGAAGGCCTTGGAAGAGAACCGCTGGAACAAGACCAAGACCGCCGCGCAACTGGGCATCACATTCCGCGCGCTGCGCTACAAGCTGAAAAAGCTGGGCATGGAGTAAGTCGGTACCCATAACCAAGGTAGAGCCGAGCCATGCTCGGCTGGCATTACCCGGAAACCCCACCGTAGAGCCGAGCCATGCTCGGCTGGGCACTACCCGAAAACCCCAACGTAGAGCCGAGCCATGCTCGGCTGGGCATTACCCGGAAACCCACTGTAGAGCCGAGCCATGCTCGGCTGGGCATTACCCGGAAACCCAATGTAGAGCCGAGCCATGCTCGGCTGCGGCTCTCCCAGAAAGGCTTCTGCCGAGCATGGCTCGGCACTACCCGGGCTTAGTCCTTGGTGACGCGGTTGATTTCGGCCAGGCTGGTGATGCCCTGCGCCGCCTTCAACAATGCTGACTGGCGCAGATCATTGATGCCGATTTTCTGCGCAGCGTCCGCAATATCCATCGCGTTGCCGCCCTGCAGGACGATAGCCGCGATGTCGTCGGTCATTGGCATCACCTGATAGATACCGGTACGGCCCTTGTAACCTTCCGTGCATTCATCACAGCCCACCGGCTCGAACAGATTGATGCCCTTGGCGATCTGCTCGGCGGTATAGCCTTCGGCCAACAGCGCATTCTCCGGCAACTGGGTCGGCCGCTTGCAGTTCGGGCACAAACGCCGCGCCAGACGCTGCGCGATCACCAGAGTCACCGACGAGGTGATGTTGTAAGGCGCGATACCCATGTTCATCAAACGTGCGATGGTTTGTGGCGCATCATTGGTATGCAGCGTGGACAGCACCATATGGCCGGTCTGCGCTGCCTTGATCGCGATTTCCGCGGTCTCGAGGTCACGGATTTCGCCGACCATGATGATGTCCGGATCCTGTCGCAGGAACGAGCGCAGCGCTGCGGCAAAGGTCATGCCGCGCTTGTTGTTCTGCTGCACCTGGTTCACGCCAGGCAGGCGGATTTCCACCGGATCCTCGGCCGTGGAAATGTTGCGGGTATCGTCATTGAGGATGCCCAGCGCGGTATACAACGACACCGTCTTACCCGAACCGGTCGGACCAGTGACCAGCACCATGCCGTACGGCTTGTGGATGGCATCCAGGAACAGCTTCTGCTGGTCGGGCTCATAGCCAAGCTTGTCGATACCCAACTTGGCCGCGCTGGCGTCAAGGATACGCAGCACGATCTTTTCGCCGAACAAGGTCGGCAAGGTACTGACACGGAAATCGATCTGTTTGCTCTTGGACAGGTTGAGCTTGATGCGACCATCCTGTGGCACGCGCTTCTCGGCGATATCCAGCTGCGCCATCACCTTCAGGCGTGCAGCGATACGTTGGTTCAGCTTCACCGGCGCCTTGGCCACACTCTTCAGCAGACCATCGATTCGAAAACGCACCCGATAATCATCTTCGTAGGGCTCGAAATGGATGTCCGAAGCGCCCTTGCGGATGGCATCCACCAGTGCCTTGTTGACGAACTTCACAACCGGCGTGTCATCACCCTTTACATCAACGCCGCTGTCACCACCACTACCCATGTCCTCATCACCGGCGGCAACGTCCAAGTCGCCCATGCCTTCACCGTCACCGCCAAGGCTGTCGCCCAGCGAATCATTACTGGCCAACCACAAGTCCAGTGTCCGGCGGATCTGATCCTCATCAACAAGAATCGGCTCCACCACCAAGTTGGTGTGGAATTTGATCTCATCCAGTGACTGGGTCGGATTGCTTGTACCGATGAACAATCTTCCGCCACGCTTGAACAGCGGCAGCACATGATGCTTACGTAACAGCTCCTCGCTGACCAGCTTCATCGCATTCTGGTTGGTATCAAACACCGACACATCCAGCAACGGCATGCCAAACTCCATCGCATTGGCAGCTGCCATATGCGCCGCGCTCACCAGCTTTTTGTCAGCCAGCCACTGTGCCAACGGCACCTTGGCGTCACTGGCCTGAGCCATAGCGGCACGGGCCACGACCTCATCCAAAGCCCCGTCTTGAACCAGACGGCGTGCGATGCCAGTGATCCCAACGAGATTGGCGGTGGCAACATTCATTTGGGCATCCCCAGAAAGCAGGCCCCAAGATTACCTCAACCCCCTATAAATCGGCAGTCTATCCACACAATGCCATCAACCCGGCTACTATGGCGGAGGGGAGAACTTCTGGTAATCAAACGTGCGTGAACTGAGCATTATCCTGCCTGCAAAAAACGAGGCCGAGGGGCTGAAACGGACCCTACCTGAATTGCGCGGTGCTTACCCGGCCGCCGAGATCATTGTGGTCGACGACGGATCAACCGACCAGACCGCGGCAATTGCCAGTGAGCACGGCGCCAGCGTGCTGAGCAGTCCGTACTCCATGGGCAATGGCGCGGCGATCAAGCGAGGCGCCCGCGCCGCCACCGGCCAGACCTTGGTGTTCATGGACGCCGATGGCCAGCACAGCGCCGGCCATATCGCGCAACTACTGGCAAAATTGGATGAGGGTTACGACATGGTCGTGGGCGCCCGTGACAGTGATGGCCAAGCCAACTTCCATCGGGGCTTGGCCAATGCCTTCTATAACAAGCTGGCCAGCCATATGACTGGTCACCGTATCGAAGACCTGACCTCCGGGTTCCGTGCAGTACGCGCCGAGCGCTTCCGCGAATTTCTGCATCTATTGCCGAACGGATTCAGTTATCCCACCACCAGCACCATGGCATTCTTCCGTAGTGCCTATCCGGTTGCCTACGTTCCAATCCCGGTTGCAAAACGAATAGGCAATGGCAGCCATATCCGGCCACTGAAGGATGGTATCCGGTTTCTGCTGATCATCTTCAAGATCGCGACGTTGTATTCGCCGATGAAATTGTTCGGGCCGGTCGCACTTAGCTTCCTTTTGATCGGGCTTGGCTATTACGGCTATACGTTCACGATCATGCACCGATTGACCAACATGAGCACACTACTTTTCAGTGCGGCCGTGATTATTTTCCTGATTGGATTGATCTCGGAACAGATCACAAACCTTACATATCGACGGGATGCGTGATACTCCACCCCTAAGCGGGGGTGCAGCTGCAGCAGACAGAAACCATCAATTTGAGGTGAAACTGTCTGTCAAGCTTCCCGACCACCTGAAACACAATCACCTCCGATCAGGAACTCCCATTCCGCTCCTCTGTTAAGGGACATATTCAGTGGCAGAGGGATTAAACCAAGGCAACGCCCGGATCCGCCCATGATAATGCAAGCCTTGCCATCGCACGGGACACGGGGACCATACGCAATCCCTTATGAGGAAGGAAGTGCAATATTGACTTCCAGCTACTTGGCGCTCGCTAGTCTGTATAACGGAATGCCCGCTGCACGATCGGATACGCAGCGCAAAGACGCTCACACATCGGGTCTGGATAGGTCTTGCGTCGGGAGCTATTGCTAATGCCCAACGCCCAAATGCCTCACCTAAATCCCTGTTGCGAGCTTACTACCACTCTGCGTCCTGGCGGCGGCCGCTATTTGCTTAGTATTCATACACATTGCCGACTCTTCAACCGCTAAATACAGCCCACCACTGCCGCCGATTCTCATATCCGCCGTTTATGCAATGCATTGCCTGCTACAACGGACCTCTTACAGATCACAGCGCATTGCAGCAGTCACACGAAAACCCTATCCGCCCCCCCCACCCGCCACTGGAGGCCGGCAACCTGTCATGAAAATCCTCGTCATACTCGGCACAAAAGCCCAGTACATCAAAATGGCACCCATCCTCAAGCAGATGGATACCTTCGACATCAACTATCGACTTGTGTACACAGGCCAACATAGCGAGACCTTCGACCTCCTTGAGAAAGCCTTCGGCACCCGCCCTGCTGATGATGTTCTGATTCCCAACTACGAGGCAAATACCAAGCTTTCCTTTGCTCACTGGACCGTTCAGTTCTGGCGCCAGACTTTTGTGCGCCTGCGGCGAAAGGAGTGGAAAGGCATGGATATCTGTCTCGTTCATGGCGACACAGCCTCGACCCTGTTCGGCGCAGTGGCGTCCCGGCTTTCCGGCGTGAAGGTGGCGCACATCGAGGCTGGCCTTCGGTCAAGCAGAATGTTCGACCCCTTCCCGGAGGAGCTGATCCGGCGCCTAGTCTCCAAGATCACCGACATCCACTTCACCCCGGACTCATTGGCCAGTGCGAATCTCGCCTCAACTAAAGGCAGCGTCGTCCAGACCAATGGAAACACGCTTCGCGACGCCCTCCTGGCCTCCCTGGCCAATACCGGAGCCGCCCTCTCAACAGTCGGCGGTGCTGGCGGATATGGAGTCGTCTCTCTCCACAGGAACGAAAACCTATCCAATGCCGACGACTTCAATCTGCTGATGCAGGCAGTGATTGATGCCGCTCGAAAACTACCTATCAAGTTCGTTCTACACCCCGCAACCCGAGCCAAAATCGAGAAGACGGGCTGGAAAACAAAGCTTCAGAACACGCCCGGATTGGAACTCATGGATCGCACTGACTACCCAGAGTTCGTCAAACTACTTGTGGGAAGCCGCCTACTGATGACTGATGGAGGAAGCAACCAAGAGGAAGCCGCAATGCTGGGCCTTCCGACTCTACTTTTAAGAAGGACAACCGAACGCGCGGATGGCCTCGGCGATACCATTGCGCTGTCGCACCTGCAACCAAAAATCATCGAGCGTTTCGTATCACAGCATGCTGAACACGAATGGACAATCAGGGAAATAGATCCTGCATCCCCCTCGAAATTGATCGTACAGACGCTGATGGAGCGATTGCATTGAAATTGCAGCGCACATGGCAAGTCGCCAAACGAGCACTCCTTTGGAGCGGTCTTGTTCTTTGTGGCTTGGCACTTTGGCGAAGCCGGATGCTATCTGGCGAGACGATAGCGCAGATGCCAGTATCTGGATGGTTATTCATATTCGTTCTTCTAGGCGCCATATGGCTACTTGCAACGGCGTCGTGGCGAACCTATTTGCGCGCCTTTGCATTGCAAGACACCCGATGGGCGACGGCAGCGCGCCAGCTCGGCCTATTGCTGATCGGGAAGTATCTCCCGGGCGGAATATTCGGATTCCTCATGCGCATCTACGACCAACCGCAGGAGCAACGCAGAAAGCTGTTCCAAGCGAGCCTCGTGGATCAGGGCAGCGGCCTGCTTCTTCCCATCTTGCTCGGTCTACTGCTGATCACCATGGCATTTCACGAAGCATGGACTGCCGCCCTGCTGCTCCCCATCCTGCCCGCGGCGACTGTCACCGCAATCATGACCATACGCACTCTGGCAGAGCATATACCCAAGATTTCTGCTCAACTCGACAACTCGCCACCGCCAAGGCGCGATCTTCTCCTCGCAACTACCCTGCAACTGATTCAGATCATCGGCTGGGCTATCTTGGCCACGTTTCTGGCGACTCAACTATATGGACTGAACATCCATGCTGCACTCGGCGTATCGGGTGCTTACCTGCTGGCCGTTTCCGGGGGGATGCTGGTCATCTTCCTACCAAGCGGTATCGGTGCGCGGGAAGCCATTCTGGTCGCAATAGCAAGCTACTGGATTGAAACCAATCAAGCAATACACCTCGCGGCGCTCCTGCGCATACTGAGCAGTGCCGTGGATGTTCTGGCAGGAACTGCCGCGTCCGCCATCAAATCCGGATGTCCCTGAATGTATAACGACAACTACAACTCCCAAAAGGATTTGCACGGCAGCGCCTATGTCGAGCATTTCAACAATGCGAGCCAGGAGCAGCGTGTCAAACAACTTGTGCAACGCGTTTCGCTTCCGCCTGACGCGAGCATTCTGGATATCGGCTGTGGAACAGGTATTCTTTCTCGCCTGCTGGAAGGCCGATATACCCAATATTCCGGAATCGACTTTTCCGAGGATATGATCAGTACCGCCCGCGACCTGACCAAAGAATTGGCCAATTGCCATTTCCATTGTGCAAATGCCATTGAATTTCTCGACGGAAAGGTAGAGCAGTTCGACGCGATATTCTTATTGGACATCTCGGAACACGTCGCCGACCGACAATGGTCGGCCATCGTCGAGGCAGCGCATCCAGCGTTGAAAGCCGATGGAAAGGTCTACCTTCACACCCCAAATCTGGATTTTTTTGTGGAGCTGCTCAAGCATCATGGCTGGATTCGCCAGTTCCCCGAACACATTGCAGTACGAAACCAAGCAGACAATTGCCACTTCTTCCATCGCGCTGGCTACACCAGCATTGAGGTCAGCAAGCTTCCCCACTACAACGTACTGCGATACCTGCATCCACTATCCAGGTTTCCCTTCATAGGAAAGCATCTCGCGGCACGCCTGTGGCTTGTTGCCAGAAAGTAGTAACTTCAAGAAACCAATCTGAAAATCCAAGCGCAACGTACAATAAGGCTAGAAACGTTTCCACGCTGCAGTTTTACCCACAAGTCGCTACCGCCCTCTCGGCTATCGCCTGAAGCAACGAGTCATCGTACCGTACCGTCCGCACAGAACGGGACGATGGAACGCGCGATCCAGAAACTGAAGGAGTCGCCTTTGCACCGGCATCGTTTAGATAAGCGACGGCATTCCACGCGAATAGCTATTGAATTGATCACAATCCAAAACGAGCAACCTCCGTACCAATAAGTTAAAGATACGGCTCCTGATCGCGGCCTATATGGCTACGTCGCTCCCATAACCTCGCATAAAACGACGAGTGAATGAATGCCCCCCCCCTTTGCACCGCGGGGCCTTCGTTCCAGCAAGAAAGCCACGCCTTCTTGCTAGGCATCGCACAGCCAAAGATCCAAGCGCCTTACCTTCCCCCAACACCGGAAGACGAAATGCGCGCATATAACCTGTCAGCAAGTTCAGGATATTGCTCCTCCCGCAGCATCTGAACCAACATGTGCAACTGTTCCGGCTTGTCCTCCCCCTGCTTCACGGCGATGTCCAATAGTTGATCTGCCAAAGCATAATCACCTCGGTACTTCACAGCATGTTCGGCCACCTGCACGTAACTGATCGGCGGCAGCGACACTTTGTTGAACATCAAAACAAAAGATTCATCGATTTCAAGATCATCGAGTTCAACCCCCTTGTCGACCCTATTCCCCAACAGTCCAAACAACGCAGAACTGGTCCCTGGCGTTATCGGCTGCTCTCGCAAACGCTGCTTCAATCGCTCCCACCAAGCATCATCCACGGGCAAACCGTGACCGGCATGCATCAGGATAAGAGACTGTTCAGCCAGTATCGTCGCCGAAGGCAGCGTGGACTCGCGCTCGAACTCCCGCTTGGCCAACGCGAAGAAAGGTGAGTCAACCGAGTCACCTGCCATCTGATAATAGATGAGTCCGAGGTCACTTGCCGCTCGAGCCGACTGCGGACTCAACGCAGTTAACTCTGTCGCCAACAAAAGACGATCCCCCCAGGTCGCGGCACGAATCACCCCAAGAGCTCCAAACCCCAACACAACGGCTATAACTGCGGCAACCTTGATAGCGGGCCCATCCCGCACCGGGATCTGCCGCAACAGCTCAGCCAGCGCCAACAGCACGCCCAGCATCGCGAAATAATTGCGATGCTCAAACACCAACTCCAGAGCAATCACGTTACTGGTAATTGCATGCGCCGCAAAGAACCAATAGATCCCAAGCGAAAATAGCGGCAAACGACGTCGAAGTGTCCAAGCCAGCACAAAAATCCCTACCAACAGCACTCCGCCGAGCAACGTACTCCAAGGCTGCAAAAGTGAACGGGAAGCTACGTAGTCGTCATAGTAGAAAGGCATCGAGCCCGGCAACGGCAACAGGATCTGCCCCAGATACATTGGCAGCACGCGCAGCTGTGTAAGCACGCGCTCCAACGCATTGAAATCACGTACTGCATAGTTTTCCTGAGCCCCGTAGCTCGGAATGACTATAACTATGAAAATCACCAAAGCGAACACGCAGCCGCTGGAATACCCCCATCGCCAGAAGCGGCGCTGCTTGAGCGACGCGCCACCGAAATGCAAGAAGGTCAACTCCAGACACAAAGTAAATAACGGAAGTAATAACGCGCTTTCTTTGCACCCCAAAGCCAACAGGAACAGCGGCAAACACATCACCAGCCAGAACCAGCCCTGCTCGCCCGCTTGTTGCGCCATCCTGCCTTTCAGATACGCCAGCAGTGCCAGCAGCACGAAACTCAAACACAGCGTCTCCATCCGCTGAACAACATACAGAACACTGGAGACTTGCAGGGGATGCACCGCCCAAAGTAGCGCCACAACCAAGGCAGCCACATTTCGATATCCTCCCCAGCCAGCCAGGCCCATCAAGCGACGACAGAGAAAATAGATCAACAATGTGTTCAACAGGTGCACCAGAAGCCCACCCAGCTTCCATCCCCATGGGTCAAGGCCGCCAAGGGAATAGTTCAAGGCAAAGCTAGCCATTGCGAGCTGCCTGCCGCCGTCCCCTGCTGCGAAGCTAGTGGCAGCGTTCCATATTGCACGCAAGTTCAATTCCGACACATGAACTTGCGGGTTATCCACCAACACCGGGAAATCATCAAACAGGAAAGTACCGCCAAGCCCAGGCCAATAAACCAGAGCCACCAGCACGAGCAAACCGAAAACTCCAGCGCCATGCAGCCACCGCGGAGAAACGCTCAAATCCCCACCCCTATCCACTTCACGGACAATCAATTCTTACTGACAACCAGCAGGCCACAACTTGGAACTGATACCTGCATCGACCTTGCACTGCCACGCAGCAGAGGCGTTACGGGCCAACTCGATAGTCTTGCCAGCGACCAACGGGCTCCCCTTGAGCGTACAGCGGATGAATCCCGTGTCACCCGAAGCCATGCTCATGTTGCATCGCGGCGTAGTGGCCGGCAGTCCGATGTCAGTTAAATCGAACGTTGTGACATTCTCCACCAGCACATGCGCCTCGAAGCCTGTCAGTCCGCCACGCACATCCGCCAGCCCTGCGACCAGCTGCGATTTCGCCACGTAATTCTGATAAGCCGGTAGCGCAATCGCAGCCAATATCGCGATGATCGCGATCACGATCATCAGCTCAATCAACGTAAAGCCCCTCTGCCCGTTCATACTCCCCCCCTTGCAGAAAAAGCCGAGTCCGAAATCAAAGAAAGGGGCGTTTCCGCCCCTTTCTCATCCACCAACACGCCCGTGATTAATTGCAGCCGGTCGGCTTGAACTTGGCGTCCACGGTCGAAGTGCAGTTCCAAGCGCCCGAACCATCACGGGTCAGCGTTACAGTCTTGGTTGCAACGCTCGGGTTGCCCTTCAGGGTACAAGCAATGGAACGCGTGCCCGAACCGTTGTAGCTACCGCTCGGGGCAATTGCGCAACGAGCAGTGCTCTGCTTCAGCCCAAGGTCGTCAAGCGTGGCAGCACCGGTCTTGCCGGACTGAACGCCTTCTTCATAAGCGGTCACGCCACCACGGATATCAGCCAGGCCAGCAGTGACCTGCGACTTGGCGACGTAGTTCTGGTAAGCCGGCAGCGCGATGGCGGCCAGGATGGCGATGATCGCAACGACGATCATCAGTTCGATCAGCGTAAAACCCTGCTGCTTCTTCATTAGGTACATCCCCTAGAGGTTTTGATAGTTGACGAGGGTGAAAGCCGCATAGGCAGACTCCCTCCCATGCGGGGTAGTGCAAAGCAGGATGCGTGCCAAGTTAAAGACGGCTCCCCAGCTCCCCCGCCATAATGATGGCAGCAACGCTGAGGAATGGAAGCCCCCGCAACTCGTTTTGCCTGCCACACCCCTTTGTGACCAAATGCGTCACTTTGTGACGCAGCTTGCATTGCGCATCTAGAACCGCGAGCTGACATCTAACCGATACGTGCCAGCCCGCAAGCAAACAGATACCATGCAGACAGATGCCCAGCCCGGGGAAGGCCTGGGCGGGGAGCCCAAATCGATGTCCGCCACTCGTAATGCTGTCAAGAATGACCCCATAGCACGCAACACCAATCAGTTGCTGTCTTTTGTCTGGGAGGGAACGGACAAACGCGGCGTGAAGATGAAGGGTGAACAACAGGCAAAGAATCTCAACATGGTTCGCGCCGAGCTGCGCAGGCAGGGGATCACCGCGACCGTTGTAAAGCCGAAGCAGAAGCCTCTGTTTGGCGCTGCCGGCTCCAGAATCACCCCGAAGGAAATCGCCTTCTTCAGTCGTCAGATGGCGACAATGATGAAGTCCGGTGTTCCGATTGTGAGCTCGCTGGAGATCATCGGCGACGGGCAGAAGAATCCGCGCATGAAGAAGATGGTCGGCCAGATCCGGGCCGACATCGAAGGCGGTTCCTCGCTTTACGAGGCCATCAGCAAGCATCCAGTGCAATTCGATGAGCTGTACCGAAACCTGGTAAAGGCCGGCGAAGGCGCGGGCGTGCTGGAGACCGTACTTGATACAGTGGCCAACTATAAAGAGAACATCGAAGCGCTGAAGGGCAAGATCAAGAAGGCGCTCTTTTACCCTGCAACAGTTGTTGCGGTAGCACTGCTCGTGAGTTCCATCTTGCTGGTATGGGTGGTTCCACAATTCGAGGACGTCTTCAAGGGGTTCGGCGCTGAACTTCCCGCATTCACCCAGATGATCGTCGCCCTCTCACGATTCATGGTCGCATGGTGGTGGCTCATCTTGATCGTGATAATTGGCTCAGTCCTTGGTTTCCTGTTTGCCTACAAGCGCTCCCCCGCTATGCAGCACACGATGGACAAGCTGATCCTGAAAGTGCCCGTGATCGGCCAGATCATGCACAACAGCTCCATTGCACGCTTCGCCCGCACCACCGGCGTCACGTTCAAGGCCGGCGTGCCACTGGTGGAGGCACTCGGCATTGTTGCTGGCGCTACCGGCAACAGCGTCTATGAGAAAGCGGTTCTGCGCATGCGCGACGACGTAGCCGTTGGCTACCCGGTCAACATGGCAATGAAACAGGTCAACCTGTTTCCGCACATGGTCATTCAGATGACGGCCATCGGTGAAGAAGCCGGCGCGCTTGACGCCATGCTGTTCAAGGTGGCGGAGTACTACGAGCAGGAAGTCAACAACGCGGTCGACGCGCTGAGCAGCCTGCTTGAACCTATGATCATGGTCTTCATCGGCACCATCGTAGGCGGCATGGTCATCGGCATGTACCTACCGATCTTCAAACTTGCATCGGTTGTTGGATAACTAAAAGCATGGCATTTCTCGACCAGCATCCCGGCCTCGGCTACCCCGCCGCGGCCGGACTGGGACTGCTGATCGGCAGCTTCCTCAACGTGGTGATCCTGCGCTTGCCCAAGCGTATGGAGTGGCAGTGGAAACGCGATGCGCGCGAGATCCTCGAGCAGCCGGATATCTATGAGCCGCCGCCGCCGGGCATCGTGGTGGAGCCGTCGCACTGCCCGCACTGCAAGCACAAGCTGAGCTGGTACGAGAACATCCCGCTGTTCAGCTGGCTGATCCAGCGCGGCAAGTGCCGGCATTGCCAGGCACCGATTTCCATCCAATACCCGATCGTGGAACTGGTTACCGCCTTGATGGTGCTGGCCAGCGTCTGGCAGTTCGGGTTTGGTTGGCAGGGCTTTGGCGCCATCGTGCTGAGCTGCTTCCTGGTCGCCCTGTCGGGTATCGACCTGCGCACCCAATTGTTACCTGATCAGCTCACCCTGCCCTTGATGTGGCTGGGCCTGATCGGCAGCATGGACAATCTCTACATGCCGGCCAAGCCTGCATTGATTGGCGCCGCAGTCGGCTATTTGTCGCTGTGGACGGTCTGGTGGCTGTTCAAGCAGATCACCGGCAAGGAAGGCATGGGCCACGGCGATTTCAAGTTGCTGGCGGCACTGGGCGCCTGGTGCGGACTCAAGGGCATTCTGCCGATCATCCTGCTGTCCTCGCTGGTCGGCGCCATCATCGGCTCGATCTGGCTGTATTCGCGGGGGCGCGACCGCGCCACGCCCATTCCGTTCGGTCCCTATCTGGCCATCGCCGGCTGGCTGGTCTTCATGTGGGGCGACCAGATGATAGGCGGCTACATGCGGCTGGCAGGGCTACAGCAATAAGGCAGCACACGCGACAATGGCCCTTCATGGGCCATTGTTGTATCGGAGTCATCGCATGAGCAGCTTCATCGTCGGACTGACCGGCGGCATCGCCTCGGGCAAGAGTGAAGTCAGCCGGCGCTTCGAGGCGCTGGGCATTGCCGTGGCTGATGCGGATGTAGCAGCGCGCGAGGTTGTCGCGATTGGCAGCCCCGGCCTTGCAGCGATTGCCGAGCTGTTCGGCGCCGATGTTCTGCAGGCCGATGGCAGCCTGGACCGGGCCTACTTGCGCCAACGCGTGTTCGCCAACCCCGATGAACGCCGCGCACTGGAAGCCATCACCCATCCCGCAATCCGCGCGCGCGTGCGCAGCCTCTGCGAGGCGGCACCCAGTCCCTATGCGATTGCCGCCATTCCACTCCTGACTGAAGCCGGCGGGCGTTCGACCTACCCCTGGCTGCAGCGCATTCTGGTGGTGGACACCCCCGAGGAGGTGCAACATGCGCGCCTGCTCAGCCGCGACAGCATCGATGCCGCGCTGGCCGAGCGCATGATCCAGGCCCAGGCCAGCCGCACGCAGCGCTTGGCATTGGCTGACGATGTGATCATCAATGACGGTCACCCGGATGCGCTGCAGGTGCATATCGAAGCACTGGATGCACGTTATCGGGAGCTTGCTGGGTTGCTGGCTTGACTGCTGCCTTCAACAGCGCGCGGAGAGCACCCTCACCCCAACCGCTCTCCCGCCAGCGGGAGAGGGGCTAAAAACGGGCAATCCGGCGCCATCCAGCCTCCCCGGCTCACCGCCTTTCGCGCCGATCGCAGCTTCTGATTCGTGCGCAGAGCGCCACCCCACCCTAGCCCCTCTCCCGCTGGCGGGAAAGGGGCCAAACAGCGGGCAATCTGACGCAATCCAGTCTCCGTCAACCCGCCACCTGCCGCCCGGCTGTGCAGCTATACGGCTATACGGCTATACGGCTATACGGCTATACGGCTGTATGGCTATACGGCTCTATACGGCCATACGGCTGTAGCGTGCCGATCGAAGCCTCTGATTGCAGCTCAAGGCTGCTCGGGGGCGAATGTCAGCGTCGCGATCACGCCGCGCTCTTCGCCCGGACGGATATCCACCTGCCAGCCGTACAACGCGCACAGACGGCTGACAATGGACAAGCCGATACCGCCACCCTGCGAATGTCCTGCATGGGTACCACGATAGCCACGCTGGAACAGGCTGGCAGCATCCTTCTCGCTTAGTCCCGGACCGTTATCGATAACTTCGACGGCGTTCGCGCCAACCCTCACCAGCACCCTGCCTTCCTGCGAATACTTCACCGCGTTACCGATCAGGTTGCCCAAGGCAACGGACAGCGCGGACTCCGGAGCATCGATCACCAGTTCACGCGACCCGTCGAGCACCAGCTCCAGGGGCTTGCCGCCGAGCTGGGCGCGGTGTGATTCCAATAACTGCTCGGCAACGCGCGCAACATTGCTACTGCCCTGTGCACGCTCATTGCGCGACAACAACAACAGCGAACCGATCAAGTCGCTGCATTGCTGTTCGGCGCGCTGGATGCGCTGCAAGCGCTGTAACACCTTGTCATCAAGGTTGGGGCGCGTCAGCAACAACTCGGTAGCGCCACGGATCACCGCCAGCGGAGTGCGCAACTCATGACTGACGTCGGCATTGAACTCGCGGTCACGCTGGACCACTTCGGTCAGACGTGCCGAATAGTCATCAAGCGCCTCGGCCAGCTGCCCCACCTCATCATCGGGAAAACGCGGGGCAAGCGGCTCGGGATGCGTATTGCCACCGCGATAGGCACGCAGGCGCGCCGCCAGATCGGACACAGGCCGCATCACCCTTGAGGCAGACCACCAGCCCAGCACCCAGGACAGCAAACTGAAGATGATCACCGACAGAAACAGCGCGCGGTTGAGCTGCTGCTCGCCACGAAGCGCCTGCCCCATGTCATAGGCAATGAAGAACCAGGCGTCCGGCGTCTTGCGTACACCGACCTTGTAGGAGAACGGCTTGCCTTCGGCGTCCTCACCACTGATGTTGTGGATACCGTCCTGCAAGCCCTCCCATTCTGGATAGTCACGGCGTAGACCATCAAGCTTGTCCGGGCGGAACAGGAACGCACGCATCTGCTGCACCGGCGCGACAACGTCGGTGCCACCGCTGCGCATATAGCTCTGCCAGGAGGCATCGAGGTTGCGATTCATCACATCCTCTACCAACTGGTTTTCCACGCGCATCCGTGCCCAATTCGTCGCGAATGCGAACAACGTGGTCAGGCAGAAGCCCAACAACACGAAGGAGAGGATGATGCGGCTGCGCAGACGCCGGCGGTAGCGTCCGCGCCTGCGCACGATCTCAGGCAGGGCTGTTTCAGGCATCGGGTGCGGAGATACGGTAACCAATGCCGTGGCGGGTCTGGATCATCGGCACTTCAAAAGGCTTGTCCACCACAGCACGCAGGCCATGGATGTGCACGCGCAGCGAATCCGAATCCGGCAGCTCCTCGCCCCACACGCGGGTCTCCAGTTCCTGCCGGGTAACCACCGCCGGCGAAGCCTCCATCAAGGCCTGCAGGATCTTCAACGCGGTCGGGTTGAGCTGCAGCAGCTTGCCTTGGCGACGCACTTCCAGGGTGTCCAGGTTGTATTCCAGATCCCCCACTTCCAGCACGCGGGTGTGGGCACCCTTGCCACGGCGTGACAGTGCATTGAGCCGTACTTCCACTTCCTGCAGCGCGAATGGCTTGATCAGGTAGTCATCGGCGCCGGAATCAAAGCCGGCCAGCTTGTTGTCCAGCGAGTCGCGCGCGGTCAACATCAACACCGGTGTCTGCTTGCGCGCGTCATTGCGCAGCTTGCGGCAGACTTCGATGCCATCCATACCCGGCAGGTTGAGATCCAGCACGATCGCATCGAACTCATGCACCACAGCCAGGTGCAGGCCGGTCACGCCATCGGCGGCGAAATCGACCGTATGCCCACGATCCTCGAGGTAGTCACCAAGGTTGGCTGCGATATCGCTGTTGTCTTCGATTACAAGAATGCGCACGTGGGCGATTACCTTCGTATTTGGAAATAGCAAGCAGACTCGGTCTGCTTGCCAAGAATTACACCACAGGCTTTGTTAATGCCTTCCTAGCACTGCGTTCCGCGAGGATTACCGCACAGCATCTTTATTGTTGATGATGATCTTGCCATCCTGGGCAAAACGAACGTGCTGTTCGGACTCACGCCGCATGCGGTCGCGTTCTGCAACGGTGAGGCAGCTTGTGGTCGGCATCTGCGAACCCACCCGCTTTTCACGCTTGCAGATCAGGCGACTGTCCTCGCGAGCCTTGGTCAGGATGCCATTTACCAGCTCCTGATCGTTGAATACCGCAACCTTCTTCTCCGCTGGCAAGGCATCCGCCGTACCCGCACCGATGGCCTGGGACATGCGCTCCAGTGCTTCAAGCACGCGACCTCGGTCTGCCGAGGAAATCTCGCTGTACACCTCATTGCCCTGCAGGTCCCCGCGCACCTTCTGCTGCTGCACCTGGAAGGGGATGGATGCCTGCAACGGCGGCTCGGCGGGTTTTGCCACAACCACGGCCGGAGCCAACAGCACTACCAACAACAGACCACGCAGCATAGCGGACCCTCTCCTTAGGAATGGGCTCACTCTAGCGCTGTGTGAAGATCACAACAACTGCCAGATGCAAACGAAAATCCAGACAAAACAAGGCCCCGGCGGAACCCGCCAGGGCCTTAAAAATTCCCGATCACCGGACCCACTGAGGAGGGCTGGGCACAGTGGAAACAGGCTAGGGCCAGCCGGATTAAAGGCTTGTTAAAACCATGCAAAGAAATTGCATCCCTTGCTTCAGCGCTTGAGGCTGGTCACGTATTCGATCATGCGCCCGGCAATATCGTCGCCCGAGACCCCCTCGATACCCTCCAGGCCCGGTGTGGAATTGACCTCCAACACCAAGGGACCGCGCTTGGAGCGGATCAGATCGACACCGGCGATGCCCAGCCCGAGCGCCTTGGCCGAACGCACCGCCACCTGCTGCTCGGCCTTGCTGCAGACCACACGCTCAGCGCTGCCGCCGGCGTGAAGATTGGAACGGAAATCCCCGTCCTGCGCCTGCCGACGCATGGTCGCCACCACCTGGTCCCCTACCACCAGGCAGCGCAGGTCCGCTCCCTGGGCCTCGGCGATGAACTCCTGCACCAGAAAGTTGGCATACAGGCCACGCAAGGCCTCGACGGTTCCCTTGGACGCGCTGAGCTTCTCGGTGAGGATCACCCCCCTGCCCTGCGTGCCTTCACTGAGTTTGACCACATGCGGTGGCGGCCCCAGCATGGACAGCAGGTCGTCGGTGTCGTCGGGGTTGTCGCCGAATACCGTCACCGGCATGTCGATACCCTTGGCCGCCAGCAACTGGTGCGCACGCAGCTTGTCGCGGGCGCGCAGGATCGCGTCGGACGGATTGGGGGTGCGCGCGCCCATCATTTCGAACTGGCGCAGCACAGCAGTGCCGTAACGGGTGATGGAGGCCCCGATCCGCGGGATCACCACGTCCACCCCGGTCAGCGCCTTGCCCTTGTAGTGCATGCCAAAGCCGCTGGAGGTTATCCGCATATAGCAGCGCAACGGATCGAGAATGCGCACGGTATGACCGCGGGCACGTGCAGCTTCGACCAATCGACGGGTCGAATAGAGCTTGGTATTACGGGAGAGGATGGCCAGTTTCATCGCGGCGGGATCGGACAGTAGGCGCGCAGCATATCGCGGCCTTGGTCGATCCGGATGATCTGAAATGGGGACTTCGCAACGGCGTGAAAGCCTGCCTTTTTGCCCCTTGCCAATCGCCGGGGAGTGGAGCGGGCGAAGGGAATCGAACCCTCGTCAGTAGCTTGGGAAGCTACAGCTCTACCATTGAGCTACGCCCGCTTTGGCGAGGGTGAAGTCTATGCGTGACGCTGTGACAAAGCAACGGCCGGCCCTGCGGCACTTGCTTCGGGTCGATGCAGCAGGTTGAGTCCTGCTTTCCCGGCCGTTGGCGCTCAGCAGGGGCGTAAAACCCGGTACCACGCGCATCCAGGAAATCCCGTCGCGCAAACAAAAAGAGGCGATGCCGCTGACGCGGCACCGCCTCCCACACACAACAGCTAACTACTTGCTACTACTTCCCACGGCAGTTCAGAAGCTGCCGCCAAAGCTGGCGAACACGGTGGCATCACGCGCGGACTTCTGCATCGTGGTGGTGCTCAGGCCGATGTTGCTGTCCAGCCCCCACAACTTCAGACGGGCCCCCAGAACGGCGGTGGCGTAGTTGCGATCAAACTCCAGCCCCGGCACCTTGTACATGCCAACGTCAGCCAAGGTCTGCAGCCAGGCGCTGGCCTGCTTGCCGTCCTCGAACTCATGGTCATAAGTGACCTGCACATACGGCTTCAGGCCATCGCCATCAAAGCGGGCCTGCCAGCCAATGCGGCCAACGGTCGAATCCAGATCCTGGTCACCGTAGCCAAACGCGGTGGCACTGGCGTTGCTTTCAACGTAGCCATCCAGCTTCACCTTCTGCCAGACCACGCCAGCCACCGGACCGTGACGGAAGCCCCCCGCCTGGCCGAACTCGTAACCGGCATTGATCGCGGCGGTCAGGTTGCTGCCGTCCGGCGAGCCCTTGTGCTCACGGGTGGCCGGGCCAAGCTGCACCTTGCGGGTCACGTCATACCCCAACCAGCTGTAGCTCAGCTGGCCGTTGACCCACGCGCGATCGCCATACCAGCCGGCGAACAGGCCCAGGGTGGTGTCATCCTGGGTGAAGTCACCCTTGTTGTTGCCGAAGTCGGCATCCATGCGGCCGTAGCCGGCGAAGCCACCGAGCACCATGCCGTCACGCGACCAATCCACGCCAAACAGACCCGCCGGTGCCAATCCATCGTACAGGTCGGCATGGTCGTAACGCTGCATGTCGCCGCGCACATTGCCCCACCAGCTCAGGCCATCGGCCGGACGCGAGCCCAGGTGCGCACCGACCTGATCGGCGCGGGCACGACCGGTGGTCTGCGCCGAATGACTCAGTATCTGCTGCAGGCGCGGCGCTTCCAGCACCGAAATAGCGTATTGGCCAAGTATCTGGTGCGCCGCCGTGGTCGGATGCACGCCGTCGGCGAACACATAGGTGTTGTTGGCATTCGGTGCAACCAGGCTCAGCGGCGAGCAGGTCACTGACGAGGCCGAGGTGCAGGCCATGTTGCTGACATTGGTGAAGCCATAGGCGCCCGGGTTGCCGACGATTTCCTGCAGGATGGTGAACGTATCCACCGGGATCACCTGCAGGCCAGCCTGCTTCAGGCCGCCGAACAGCGCGTCGTTGTAGCCCTTGGCCAATGCCGTGCCCTGTGCCATGCCGGCCGCACCACCCGCCCGCGCCATCGGGGTCAAGCCGATATCCGGCAGGTTCGGCACCATCACGTACTCGGCTCCAGCGGCCTTCAACGCACCAACGATGCCCACCTGCTCGGTTACCGCGGCACCGATGACGGCCGGCGCCTGGGTCGGGCTGGTTACGGTGAACAGATCGTTTGCGCCACCCCACACCGTGTAGAGCGCATTGGCATCCGCCTTGCCGCCATTGGCCGCCAGATACGCGGTCATCTGCGACTTCATCGACGGGGTCGGGCCCAGCAAACCGACTTCATCCACACCCACACGGGCGCCGCCAACAGCGTAGTTGTCGCCGGTCTGGCCGTTGCCATTGGGGCTGGCGTTGGTGCCGTACTGGTCGGCGATGTAGTCCGCCCATACCCAACCCGGGTTGGTGGTGAAACGCCCCACCAGGGAAGCATTGGGATCCAGCTTCACCAGCACAGGACGGAAGTAGCCGGTGTCGGTCAGGCTGTCACCGAAGAATACCGTCTTGGAGTAAGGCGACTGCGCCATGGCCGGCACCGCGGCCAGGGCAATGGCAACGGCCATGGCGGCGCGCAGCGGGCGAAGGGAAAGAGACATGTTCAACTCCTGGGTGGGGAAGCGGCAGACATACGCTGCCGCACGTTGTTATGTTTTCATTACCGCGTAAGACACACACGCTGCGCCGCCGCAAACTGTCCGTCGGCTGGGCTTTTTCCGCCGCGCTGGCGAGAATGGCGGCATGAATATCCATCTGAATGGCGAACCACGCCAACTACAGCCCGCCTTGCGCCTGATCGAACTGTTGGCTGCCGAAGGGCTGGCCGAGCGCCGCGTCGCGGTCGAGATAAACGGCGAGATCATTCCACGCAGCCAGCATGCGGACCACGCGCTGCAGGACGGTGACGTGGTGGAGATCGTGCATGCGCTTGGCGGCGGCTGAGGCACCGCAGCAAGGTAGTGCCGAGCCATGCTCGGCAGAGGCTTTCCCAGCAGTGCTTGCAGGAATGACATCAGCCGCGAAACTCGCGTTAGCAAGGGACTCAAAAGCCAACCCCTCCCCAGCCCTCCCCTTGCCTGCGGCAAAGGGAGGGGGCTACAGCGGCGCGCATGGAGAGCACAGCCTAGCTGCATTGGGGCATTACCGATGATTCTCTTTGCCGAGCATGGCTCGGCACTACGGGCATGGTTGAGCCTTTGCCGAGCATGGCTCGGCACTACCGGTCGGCGGGATGGGTGATAATTCGGGCATGAATGCACATGTCCCCCCTGATTCGCTGGTCATCGCCGGCAAAACCTATTCCTCCCGACTGCTGACCGGCACCGGCAAGTTCAAGGATCTGGAAGAAACCCGCCTGGCCACCGAAGCCGCTGGCGCCCAGATCGTCACCGTGGCCATCCGCCGCACCAATATCGGCCAGAACCCGGGCGAGCCCAACCTGCTGGACGTGCTGCCGCCGGACCGCTACGCCATCCTGCCCAATACCGCCGGCTGCTACACCGCCGAGGACGCGGTGCGTACCTGCCGCCTGGCCCGTGAGCTGCTGGACGGCCACAACCTGACCAAGCTGGAAGTACTGGGCGACCAGAAGACCCTGTACCCGGACGTGATGGCCACCCTCAAGGCCGCCGAACAGCTGGTCAAGGACGGCTTCGACGTCATGGTCTACACCTCGGACGACCCGATCCTGGCCAAGCGCCTGGAAGAGATCGGCTGCGCTGCGGTGATGCCGCTGGCCGCGCCGATTGGTTCCGGCCTGGGCATCCAGAACAAGTACAACCTGATCGAGATCATCGAGAACGCCAAGGTGCCGATCATCGTCGATGCCGGCGTTGGCACCGCTTCGGACGCGGCCATCGCGATGGAGCTGGGCTGCGATGGCGTGCTGATGAACACCGCCATTGCCGGCGCCCGCAACCCGGTGTTGATGGCCAGTGCCATGCGCAAGGCGGTGGAAGCCGGGCGCGAGGCCTTCCTGGCTGGGCGCATCCCGCGCAAGCGCTATGCCAGCGCCTCCTCCCCGGTAGATGGGCTGATCAGCTGATGACCAATCCCTTTGACAGTGCAGGCGCCAAGGCGCCGCCCAAGCCCTTCACCGTGACCGAAGGCCGCCGCGAGATCCGCAGCTTCGTGCTGCGCCAGGGCCGCTTCACCCCGGCCCAGCAGCGCGCCTTCGACGAGCGCTGGCCGCGTTTCGGCATCGATTTCAACGGCGAACCGCGCGACCTGCAGGCCACCTTCGGCCGCAACGCGCCCAAGGTGCTGGAAATCGGCTTTGGCAATGGCGCAGCCCTGCGTTATGCCGCGCAGTTCGATACCAGCAAGGACTACATCGGCATCGAGGTGCACGCACCGGGCGTGGGCCGCCTGCTCAATGCGCTGGCCGATGACGCCGCCGACAACGTCAAGCTCTACCACCACGACGCAGTCGAGGTGCTGGAGAAGGAAATCACCGACGGCGCATTGGACGAAGTGCGCATCTACTTCCCCGATCCCTGGCACAAGAAGCGCCACAACAAGCGCCGCCTGGTGCAACCGGCATTCGCTGAATTGCTGGTGCGCAAGCTGCGCCCGGGCGGCCGCCTGCACTGCGCCACCGACTGGGAGGACTACGCCGAGCAGATGTGGGACGTGCTCGATGCCACCCCTGGCCTGGTCAACCGTGCCGGCCCGCGTGGCGCAGTGCCGCGTCCGGATTGGCGTCCGCAGACCCACTTCGAAACCCGCGGCCAGAAACTCGGCCACGGCGTCTGGGACCTGCTTTACGACAAGCCAGACGCCAGCGACGCTGGCTGAGAACCGAGGGCGTGATGACCGCAGCAAGCCACAAGCCGCTTGATCCACACGCTGGCCATGCAGCGTTGATGGCAGACTGCGCCGTCGTCCCGCCCCTGTTTTCCTTTTCCAGACACCTGCCCTGATGGATACCGCGCTGACGCTCACCACCGATATGAAGCTCGTGCTCGGGCTGGTGGGCTTCACGATGGCGATGTTCCTGTTCGAGCGCATCCGCGCCGACGTGGTGGCGCTGGTGGTGATGGTGGTGCTGGGCGTCACCGGCCTGATCGCGCCGGAAGAAATCTTCGGCGGCTTTTCCGGTAACGCGGTAATGAGCATCATCGCCACCACCATCCTCGGCGCCGGCCTGGACCGCACTGGTGCGCTGAACCGGCTTGCCGGCTGGTTGCTGCGGCGCTCGCATGGGCTGGAAAAACGCCTGTTGCTGCTGACCACCGCCACCGCCGGCTTGAACTCTTCGTTCATGCAGAACCCGTCGGTGATGGCGCTGTACCTGCCAGTCGCCTCGCGCCTGGCCTCGCGTACCGCACTCACCTTGAAGCGCCAGCTGCTGCCGATCTCGGCCGCCATCGTGATGGGTGGCGCGCTGACCATGGTCGGCAACTCACCGCTGATCCTGCTCAACGACTTGCTGGTTTCGGCCAACAACAACCTGCCCTCCGGCACCGCCACCATCGAACCGCTGCGCATGTTCGCACCGCTGCCGATTGGTATCGCGCTGCTGATCGCGTCACTGGCCTACTTCCGCTTCTACGGCAGCCGCAAGCTGCAGGAAGAGGAAACCGAGAGCGAGGACGGCCAGGCACCGGCCCGCACCGAGAGCTATTTCGCCAAGGCCTATGGCATCGAGGGCGATGTCTTCGAGCTGCTGGTCACCGCCGAAAGCCCGCTGGTCGGCATGACCGTCGGCGAGGCCGAGAACCTGTTCGACGCACCGATGCTGCTGGCCCTGAAGACCGGCGATGACACCCGCCTGTCGCCGCCGGCGGACATGCGCATCTGGGTGGGCAGCGTGATCGGGGCGATGGGCCCGCGCCAGCAGGTATCGGATTTCGCGCAGAACCAGTTCCTGCGCATGTCCTCGCGGCTGAAGCAGCTGGGCGACCTGTTCAACCCTGCCCGCGCCGGCATTTCCGAGGCGGTGGTGCCACCCACCTCCAAGGTCATCGGCAAGACTGCCGGCGAACTGCGCCTGCGCAAGGAACGCGGCATCAGCCTGCTGGCGATCAACCGCGACAAGCAGGTGATCCGCGAGGACGTGCGCAACACGCCGCTGCGTGCCGGTGACATGCTGGTCTTCCACAGCATCTGGCAGGACCTCGCCGCCGCTGCCGGCAGCCGCGACTTCGTGGTGGTCACCGACTACCCCAAGGGTGAGCAGCGCCCGCACAAGTTCAAGATCGCCATGGCGATCTTCGCCATCACCATCATCATCGCACTCACCTCGCACCTGCCGGTCGCCCTCACCCTGCTGACCGGCGTGGCCGGCATGCTGCTGACCGGGGTGCTGCGCATGGACGAGGCCTACGCCGCGATCAACTGGAAGACCATCTTCATGATGGCCGGGCTGATCCCGCTGGGCTGGGCCATGGACAGCAGTGGTGCGGCGGCCTGGATCGCCGGCCATACCATCGACAAACTGCCCACCGGCATCCCGGTCTGGGTGCTGGAAATCGCATTGGCGTTGCTGACCACCGCGTTCTCGCTGGTGATCAGCCATGTTGGCGCGACCATCGTGATGGTGCCGATCGCAGTCAACCTGGCACTGGCCGCCGGCGGCAACCCCACCGCGTTCGCGCTGATCGTGGCCTTGTCGGCCTCCAACAACCTGATGACCGCCTCCAACCCGGTGATCTCGATGGCGATGGGCCCGGCCAAATACACCCCGCGCGAGATGTGGCGGGTGGGCGGACCGCTGTCACTGCTCTACACGGTGATCGTGGTGCTGATGATCAACATCATGTTCTGAGCAGGCGCGGCAGGGGCGTGCTGGGGCGGCGAAACCCGTGACCTTGCCGGTCGTATTCTGCGCAACTACCAGCCGCGATCTGGCGAGTGCAGGCGGCGGTCTGCCATCCACCTTTATCGGCTTCGCGGCTTACGCCGCTCCCACATCGGGGTTGTGGGCCCGGCCTCAGCCGAGCAGCACCTTTCCGTCCTGTACCCGCACCGGCACCGCGCGCAGCGAGTCGCCCTTGCACGGCCCGGCGACGCATATGCCACCGTCAAGCTCGAACGAGGCACCGTGCACGGCACAGACCAGATGCCCTTCGCGGCTCTTCAGGAACTGGCCCGGCGCCCAGTCCAGCGCGCGCCCGGCATGCGGGCAGACGTTCAACCAGGACCGGACCTGATCGCCATCGCGGTACAGCACCAGGGTTTCGGCATCGCCATCGATCACGGCCACGACCGCATGGAAACCCTGGTCCGGCACTGCGGCCAGCGGGCAAAGTTCGATTCCGGAAGCGATGGCACTGGACATTGGAACACCAATACAAGAGAGCCCCTCATTGTCGCACGCGACTTCGTTGCCCAAGACGAAGCTGACTCAACCCCTTGTCGCCACCGCCTATTCAGAATGAAATTAACGACAACTTCACGCAACTGACCCCTCCGCCCCTGATACTCCGTCCCAGACTCAACGTCATCGAACTTTCATGAATATCCGTTACGTCCAATTTGCCAAGCTTCGCAACCTGTTCGAGCCGCGCAAACCGCGTAATCCGCTGGTGCGGATCGCCTTGGGGCTGCTGGGTATCGCCATTCTGGCGGTACTGGTGGTGGGCGGTGTGTTCATCGGCGCAGCCATGATACTGGGCGGTATCACCTGGAAACTGCTGGCGTCGCGCAAGGCCCGCAGCGTGCGCAAAGCCGACCCGACGGTCGTCGATGCCGAGTACCACGTCGTCCGCAAGGCAGCCTTGCCGCAAGCACGCTAACGCGTATATGTAGTGCCGAGCCATGCTCGGCAGAAGCTCTCCCGGCAATGCCCCAGCCGAGCATGGCTCGGCTCTACCGCACGGCGAAGCGCCTTACCCCTCCCCAGCCCTCCCCTTCGCTGCACGAAAGGGAGGGAGCGATCTTGTAGTGCCGAGCCATGCTCGGCAGAAGCTTTCCCGGTAAGGCACCTGCCGAGCATGGCTCGGCTCTACAGACGCGGCCTGCGTCCGCTAGACTTCTGCGTCGTTTCACCTGGACGCAACCATGACCGATCTGATCCCCGCCCTGCCCCAGCCCCGCATTCCGGTCGAGGGCGGCGGTACTTTCCCGGTACACCGCATCTACTGCGTCGGCCGTAACTTCGCTGACCATGCCCGCGAAATGGGCGCCGCCGTGCCCGCCGCCGCCGAACGTGGCCAGCCGATGTTCTTCATGAAGCCCGCCGATGCCATCGTGGTTGGCGATGCCCCCATTCCTTACCCGTCCGCCACCGCCGACCTGCACCACGAAGTGGAACTGGTGGTCGCACTGGGCAAGGACGCACCCGCCGGCGTGCTCGCCGTTGAGGACGCGATGGCGCTGGTGCTGGCCTACGGCGTCGGCCTGGACCTGACCCGCCGCGACCTGCAGGCCGCGGCCAAGGCCAAGGGCGGCCCCTGGGATATTGCCAAGGGCTTCGACCATTCCGCTCCGGTCAGCATGCTGGTACCGGCAGCGCAGGTCGGCGATCTCGAGCCGCTGGAGCTCTCGCTGGAGATCAACGGCCAGCTGCGGCAGAAATCCACCTTGGACCAGATGATCTGGAACGTGCCGGAGATCCTGCATGAGCTGTCCAAGCTCTACGCGCTGCGTGCCGGCGACCTGGTCTTCATGGGTACCCCGGCCGGTGTGGCCGCCCTGCAACGCGGCGATCGTTTCAGCGCCCGCCTAGGAAAAATCGCACAGCGCGATGGCGTGATCGCCTGATGACATCCACTGGAGTAGGCTGCGCCCACTCCCCCTCATGCACCTTTAGGAGAAACACATGGGAATGATCAGCGAGTTCAAGGAATTCGCCATGCGCGGCAACGTCATCGACCTGGCGGTCGGTGTCGTCATCGGTGGCGCCTTCGGCAAAATCGTCACCTCGCTGGTGGACAAGGTGATCATGCCGCCGATCGGCTGGCTGATCGGCAATGTCGATTTCTCGGCATTGGCCTGGACGCTGGCGCCGGCCAAGATCGGCGCCGATGGCAAGGAAATCCCCGCCGTGGTGATCGGCTATGGCGATTTCATCAACACGCTGATCCAGTTCATCATCGTCGCCTTCGCGATCTTCATGCTGGTCAAGGTCGTCAACAAGCTCTCGCGCAAGAAGGAAGAAGCGCCAGCTGCCCCGGCCGAGCCGAGCGAGGAAGTGCTGCTGCTGCGTGAAATCCGCGACAGCCTCAACAAGCACTGATACAGGCGCAGGCCTGCGCTACACCACAACGGCCGGGCGAGAGCCCGGCCGTTGTCATTGCAGCCTTCAGAACGAAAGCGCCATCGACACCTGCGGGCTGACATAGGTGGCGCTGTTGCGCCCGCCAGGCAGCGATGCCTGCACGCCAACGAGGAAACCCAGTTGGTCGCTGACGTTGTATTCCACTGCCGGCGCGATGCTGTAGCTGCGGCTCGCGCGATCACGCCGATGGATACGCTGGCGCTGACCGTCCCCCACCACCACCGTGCCGTCCACCGCATTGCCGGACTGATGGCTGGCGCTCAGGTCCAAGGCCAGCGCCCAATGCACGTCGATGCTGTACTCCAGGCCCAAGCCCGCGCCCACCGCAGACCCGGGACGCACCTGGCCACGAAAGCCCTGCCCGGTACCGTAAACCCTGCGGCCGGTAAGGCTTACATCACGCGGCGACGGACTCCAGCGCGTCTGCCAGCGCCAACGCAATGGCCGTCCGTTCGGCAACCAATGGTAGGCCTGTCCAAGCAGCGATAACGTGCTGCGATAGGCGCCACTGCCCTGCCCGTTGAGCAGGTTGTCGCCGAGCCGGTCATGCCGACCGGTTGGCAGCGCCTGACCCCACATCACCGCAAGCGCGGACTTGCCGGTAAGCGGGTCCCCTTCGCGGAACAGATAGCGCAGGCGTAGCGCGCTGTCCGCCAGCCGGTAGCCATCGCTGTGCTGGCCGCCCTGGGTGCTGCGCGCACTGTCCATCACCAATTCTCCGGCCAGCCTGTCGGTGAGACCTGCGCTGAGCAGCACCGACAGCAAAGACGTGTCGCTCGCATCGGCCAATGCATGACGATGCCCCTTGTCGTCGTAGCTCCCCGAACCATGCGTCTGCACCAGATAGGGCTGCAGGAAGAACTGCCCCTGCGGCAGGGTCGAAGGCGACGGGGTCAGCAAGGGACCGGTGAAACGCACATCATCAAGTGAGTGTGCCTGTGCCCATGCCGCCGGCGCCACCATCGCCATCAACACCATCCCTGCAGCCCTGTTTCGCACTGTCATTACAACGTCCTGTTGAAACCACCCGATCGGTGGAAACTCAGGCTCTCCCGCGCTGCAACAGCGGGGCCACAGGAAAACTCCCATTCACCCTGTAGCGTTTTCCATTGCGCTATCGGCCTAACTGAAGGTGATCAACAAGGCCATAGGCACTTCACTGAATCTGCCCCTGATGGTTGACCCATACCAACTGGCACATTCCCCTACTTCTGCTCACTGTTACCCTGATAGTTCAATCCACCGTGGAACCGATCATGCGCCGCCGTGCCCTTGCTCTTGCCATCGTGCTGTTCTGCACTTCTGCTGCTGCCACTGCTGCCCCCACCCATATTCCGGACCAGGCGCTGGCGCAGGCCGCGCAATTGCGAACGCAGGCGCTGGCTGACAACACCGGCTGGCAGGTGGTGGAATCACTGACCACCGAGGTTGGCCCGCGCATGGCCGGCAGTGAGGCCGATGCACGCGCGGTGGAATGGGCCAAGGCCAAGTTCAAGCAGCTGGGTTTCGACAAGGTATGGACAGAGCCGGTCACCTTCCCCAAGTGGGAGCGCCGCAGCGAGCATGCCTCCGTATTGGGCGCGCATCCGCAGCCGCTGACCATCACCGCCTTGGGCGGCAGCCCGGCTGGTACGGTGGAAGCCGAGATCGTGCGCTTTGAAGGTCTGGATGCGTTGAAGGCGGCGCCGGAAGGCTCGCTGGCCGGCAAGATCGCCTATGTCGACTTCACCATGACCCGCAAGCGCGATGGCGCTGACTACGGCATCGGCGGCAGTGTACGCAGCCGTGGCCCGTCCGAAGCGATCCGCAAGGGTGCGGTGGGTTTCATCATGCGTTCGGCTGGTACTGATTCACACCGCATGCCGCATACCGGCATTACCCGTTACGACGAAGGCCTGACCCCAGTGCCGTCGGCCGCGCTGTCCGGCCCGGACGCCGACCAACTCAACCGTCTGGTCGCGCGCGGTCCCACCCGCATCCGCATCGCGCTGGATTGCGGCTGGGATGGCAGCTACACCTCGCAGAACGTGATCGGTGAAATCACCGGCCGCAGCCTGCCCAAGGAAGTGGTGGTGATCGGTGGTCACCTAGATTCCTGGGACCTGGGCACCGGTGCCATCGATGATGGTGCCGGCGTCAGCATCACCATGGCCGCCGGTCATCTGATCGGCCAGCTCAAGCAGGCGCCGAAGCGCACCATCCGCGTCATCGCCTTTGCCAACGAGGAACAGGGCCTGCACGGCGGCAAGGCCTATGCTGCCGCGCGCGTGGCCGCAGGCGAGATCGTGCAGCAGCACATCGCTGCCGAGAGCGACTTCGGCGCAGGCCGCATCTATGCCTTCAACACCGGTTCGGGTAACCCGGCAGAATCGCGTGAGGCTACACGCCAGATCGGCGAGGCGCTGGCCCCGCTGGGCATCGAGTACCGTGCCAACGAAGGCGGCCCCGGCCCGGATGTCGGCCCGCTGGCGGCCAAGGGCGGTGCCTGGGCGTGGTTGGCGCAGGACGGGACCGATTACTTCGATCTGCACCACACCCCGGACGACACCCTCGACAAGATCGACCCGAAGGCGCTGGCGCAGAATGTGGCCGCCTACACCGTGTTTGCCTATCTGGCGGCGGAATCGGAAGGCAGCTTCGGCAGCGAAGCCAAGGACGTGGTGCCGCCGAAGGAATGAGGTTGGCAGGCAATAACGACAAAGGCGCCGCAAGGCGCCTTCGTTTTGTAGTGCCGAGCCATGCTCGGCAACGGGGCTTTACCGGTAAGGCTTCTGCCGAGCATGGCTCGGCACTACAGTGCGGTTCAACCTTGCTGGCGGCTCTTCCAGCTGGCCAGGAAAACCGCCGTTGCCGAAGCCACGTTGAGGCTCTCCACCGCGCCGCTGCCCGGGATCGACAGGCGCAGGTCACAGCTTTGTGCGAACCCGCGGTCCATGCCTTCGCTTTCCGCTCCCATCACGTAAACCATCCGGTCCGGCAGCGCAGTAGTGAACACGTTGTCGCCGCCTTCAACCAGCGTCGCCGCCAATCCGAAACCGGCATCACGCAGCTGCGCAACGGCCTGCGGCAGGGCCGGCAGGCGCACCAGCGGCACCGACTCGGCGCCGCCTTCGGCCACGCGCGCGGCCGAACCGGACAGCGCCAGCGTGGACTCCGCCGGCAGCAGGATCGCGCCAACACCGAAATGCGCAGCCGAACGCAGGATCGCACCGAAGTTGTGCGGGTTGCCCACGCCGTCCAGCCACAGCGCCAGCACCGGGCCGTCCTGCAGCGAAGCCAGCCAGGTGGCCAGCGGCAACGGTTCCTGCTTCAACACGTCGGCGACCACACCTTCGTGATGGGTGGTGGCAGCCAGCTTGTTCAGGTCACCATCGCCGACCACGCGGTAACCCACGCGGTTGGCCACGCACCACTTCAGCATCGGCTGCAGGCGCGGGATCATGTCCTCGGCCAGGTACAGCTTGCGCAGCGACTGCGGACGCTTGGCGAACATCGCCTGCACGGCATTGACACCGTACAGGCGCAGCTCGTCGCCGCCGCGTACCGGGACACCGTCGCCTTCGCGCGTGGCGGCAGGCGCCGCCGGGGTTGCACGCGGCGGTCGCGAGGAGGGACGACGGTTGTTCCAGGGGTTGCTCACAGCGGTTCCTTTGAATTACTTGTTGCCACGCCAGAAGTCGGCGTTCTTGATGCCCAATGCGTCAGGGTCGAAGACCGGGTCCAGGCCCAGCTTCTTCTGCCGCTCGTAGTCACGCAGCGCCAGCATGGCCGGCTTCTGCAGGATCAGGATGGCGATCACGTTCAGCCACGCCATCAGGCCCACGCCGATATCACCCAGCGCCCAGGCCATTTTCGCATTGTGGTAGGCACCAAACACCACCATGCCCATGATGCCCAGGCGCAGCACCAGCATCGCCGCCGGATGGGTGCGGTTGCTGCCGGCCAGGTAGGTCAGGTTGGTTTCGGCCATGTAGTAGTAGGCCATGATGGTGGTGAAGGCGAAGAAGAACAGCGCCAGTGCCACAAAGCCCGCGCCCCAACCCGGCAGCACCGACTCCACCGCCGCCTGGGTGAACAGCGCGCCCTCGGACGGCTGTACGCCCGGCACGCCGGTGATGATGGCTTCCAGCTTGGTCACGCCACCTTCGGTGACTTCGCGGAACACGTTGTACATGCCGGTGGACAGCACCAGGAACGCAGTCGAGGTGCACACCAGCATGGTGTCGAAGTAGATGGCGAAGGCCTGCACATAACCCTGCTTGGCCGGGTGCGAAACCTCGGCGGCGGCAGCCGCGTGTGGGCCGGTGCCCTGGCCGGCCTCGTTGGCGTAGATGCCGCGCTTCACGCCCCAGGCGATGGCCTGGCCGATGATGCCGCCAAACGCTGCATGGGCACCGAAGGCGCTGGAGAAGATGTCGGCGAACATCGTCGGCACCTTGCTGGCATTGAGCATCATCACCACGATCGCCATCAGGATGAAGCCCAGCGCCATGAACGGCACGATCACCTCGGCGAAGCTGGCAATACGCTTGACGCCACCGAAGATGATGATGCCCAGCAGCACCGCCACGCTCAGGCCGATCCACAGCTTCATGCTGGCAGCACCGCCGACCGATGCGCAGGCATCGGCGCCGGTGCACAGCACGTTGACCGCGCTGTCGGCGATGGCATTGGCCTGTACACCCGGCAGCAGGAAGCCGGCGGCGATCACGGTGGCGACGGCAAACACCGCCGCATACCACTTCAGGCCCATGGCCTTTTCAATGTAATAGGCCGGGCCACCGCGATAGCGGCCTTCGGCATCCTTGGTCTTGTAGATCTGCGCCAGGGTCGATTCCACATAGGATGTGGAGGCGCCGAGGAAACCCATCACCCACATCCAGAAGATCGCACCCGGGCCGCCGTAGGCAATGGCCGTGGCCACGCCGGCGATGTTGCCGATACCCATGCGGCCGGCCATCGACATGGCCAGGGCCTGGAAGGAAGACACGCCGGCTTCGGACTTCTCACCGCGTACCGTCAGCCGGCACATCTCGGCAAAACCACGGATCTGCATGAAACGCGTGCGCAGGCTGAACCACAGGCCGGCGCCCAGACACATGAAAATGAGCGCATTGCTCCAGATGATGCCGTTTACGTATTCGACGATGGATTCCACGTAATTCCCCGGAAAGCTGAAAGGTAGCCAAAGCCCGGAATCCCGGGGCTGACCGATTTTTCCACGATTAGGCCCGGTTGTGCAGGGCCGTCACGCCAAAGGCGGCAAAGTCCTAAGCCGCGCGAAGCAACGCATGTCGTGCAGCTGGCCGTCCTTGAACACCGATTGCCGCTCGGTGCCTTCCTCGCTGAATCCGTTCTTCAACAGCACCCGCGCCGAGCGCGGGTTGCTGGCCATCACCTGCGCGGACAGCCGCGCCAGGCCGAGTTCTTCCATCACCCAGGGAGCATAGGCGGCAACCACCTCGGTCATCAGGCCCTGGCCCCAATGACGTTGCCCCAGCCAATAGCCCAGGGCCGCCGAATAACGGCGCTCGTTGCGGCCCTGACTGACACCGATGCCACCGCAGGCCTGGCCATCGATGACCAGGGCGAACATGCTGCGGTCCAGTTCGATCACTTCGCCGGCCAGGAAAGCCAGCGCATCGGCGCGGGTATAGGGATAGGGAAAGCGTGTGCTCAGCCCCCGCGATACCGCCGCATCGTTGGCGTGGGCCAGCAACGTGTCCACGTCCCCGGGCTGCCAGGGACGCAACTGGACACGGCCGCCGGCCAACAACTCACGCATGGCCGCCCACCGACGGAGTTTCCGCCTCAAGCCGGTTCAGCTCATTGGCCACGGTTTCCGGTGACTTGGTGTACGGCGCCAACAGCGCATAGAACGCCGGCACCACGAACAGCGACAGGAAGGTGGACACGCTGACGCCGAAGATCACCACGATGCCGATGGTGGCGCGGCTGGCCGAACCGGGACCGCCAGCGACCACCAGCGGGATGGCGCCGACCACGGTGGCGATCGAGGTCATCAGGATCGGCCGCAGGCGCACCATCGACGATTCGACGATGGCCTGGTGCACGCTGCGCCCTTCATCGCGCAGCTGGTTGGCGAACTCCACGATCAGGATGCCGTTCTTTGCCGCCAGGCCCACCAGCATCACGATGCCGATCTGGCTGAACAGGTTGAGCGTGCCACCACTCAGGTACAGGCCAACAAAGGCGCCAAGCACCCCCAGCGGCACGGTCAGCATGATCACCAGCGGGTGGATGAAGCTCTCGAACTGCGCGGCCAGCACCAGATAGACCACCAGCAGCGCCATCGCGAAGGTCAACAGCACCGCACCACCCGCGCTCTGGTATTCACGCGATTCGCCCTTCCAGTCGATCTGCGCGTACTCGGGCAGCTCTTCGGCGGCCACCTGCTGCGCCCAGGCAATGGTTTCGCCCAGAGTGTGGCCGGGCGCGACATTGGCGCTGATGGTGATCGAGCGCAGGCGGTTGAAGCGGTTGAGGCTGCCGGCCTCGGCCACTTCGCTGAGCGTGACCAGGTTGGACAGCGGCACCAGTTCACCGGAGCGCGCGCGCACCTGGATGGCCGACAGGTCGGCCGGCGAGGCGCGGCCTTCACGGCCGGCCTGCACCAGTACGTCGTACTCCTCGCCGTTGTCGACGAAGGTGGTGACGCGGCGCGAGCCCATCATGGTTTCCAGCGCGCGGCCGATGTCGGTGACCGAGATGCCGAGGTCGGCCGCACGCTGGCGGTCGATGTTGACCCGCATCTGCGGACGGGTTTCCTTGTAGTCCGAATCGGCGCCCACCAGGCCGGGATAGTCGGCCATGCGTGCCAGCAGGCGGTCACGCCACTGCGCGATCTCGGCGTACTCCGGGCCCCCGAGCACGATCTGGAACGGCTGGCCCATGCTGCGGACCAGGCCGCCACCGACCATGGTGCGCACGCGCACGCCACTGAGGTCGTTCAACTCCTTCTGCAGCGCGGTGGCCACGTCGCTGGTGGCCTCGCTGCGCTCACGCCAGGGCTGCAGGAAAACGCTGATGCGGCCGGTATGCATTTCCTCGCTGTTGCCCCAGCCCCCGGGCACGCGCGGGTTGGCGCGGACAATCGGTTCCTCCGGCCCGACAAAGGCGGAGACGATCTTCTCCACCTGCTGGACCTGGCCAACGGTGTAATCGAAACCCGCACCTTCCGGGCCGTCGATCATGATCTGGAACGAGCCCCGGTCTTCGGCCGGTGCCAGTTCCGATGGAATCAGCTTGAACAGGCCCCAGCTGGCACCCAGCGCGGCCAGCATCACCAGCCCGAACACCCAACTGCGCTGCACATGCCGGTCCAGCACCCGCCCGTACGCACCCGACAAGCGTTCCAGCTGGCGGTTGATGAAGCCGTGCAGGCGGCTGACCTTCTGCTCGCTGTGCGGCTTGAGCAGCTTGGACGCCATCATCGGCGTCAGCGTCAGCGCGACGAAGGCCGACAAGGCCACCGCCGCCGCCAGCGCTACCGCCAGCTCGCGGAACAACCGGCCGGTATTGCCTTCCAGGAAGCCCACCGGCAGGAACACGGCCACCAGCACCGCAGTGGTCGCGATCACCGCGAACGCCACCTGCGCGGTGCCGCGCTTGGCGGCCACCAGTGGCGGCTCGCCCAGATCGATGCGGCGCTGCACGTTCTCGACCACGACGATGGCGTCATCCACCACCAGGCCGATACACAGCACCAGCGCCAGCAGGGTGAACAGGTTGATCGAGAAACCAAACGCAAACAGCGCGATGAAGGCCGCGACCAGGCACACCGGTACCGTCACCGCCGGAATCAGTGCCGCGCGCAGGCTGCCCAGGAACAGCCAGATCACCACCAGCACCAGGATCATCGCTTCGACCAGGGTGGCGTAGACGCGCTCCACCGCCGCCTCGATGAAGGTGGTGTTGTCGAAGGCGACGAAGATCTGCGTGCCCTTGGGCAGGGTCTGGGCAATGCGCTCGGCCTCGGCGCGGGTGTCGCGCGCCACGTCCAGGGCATTGGCGGTGGAGGTCTTGACGATGCCCAGGCCGATGCCCGGTTCGCCATTGCTGCGGTAATAGGCACGGCGTTCGGACGAGGCCAGTTCCACCTTGGCCACATCGCCCAGGCGCACCACATAACCGTCATTGCCCTTGCCCAGCGGAATGCTGGCAAAGTCGGCCGGGGCCACGTAGCTGCGCTCCACGCGCAGGGTGAAATCACGGTCGGCCGATTCGATGCGGCCGGCCGGCAATTCCACGTTCTCGTTGCGCAGCGCGGTTTCCACCTCGTTGACGGTCAGCCCGCGCGCGGCCAGCTGGTCGCGGTCCAGCCATACCCGCATGGCGTAGCGCTGGCGGCCGCCGATGCGTACCTGGGCCACGCCGTCGATGCTGGAGAAACGGTCCACCACATAGCGGTCGGCGTAGTCGCTGAGCTCCAGCGTGTCCATCGACGAGGACGCCATGTTGAACCAGATGATGGGGTCGGCATCGCTCTCGACCTTGGCGATTTCCGGCGGCCGCGCCTCTTCCGGCATGCGGTCGGCAACGCGGCTGACCGCATCACGCACGTCATTGGCGGCCGCTTCGATATCGCGGTTGGCGGTGAACTCGATGCTCACCGAGGCGCGACCGTTGGTGCTGCGCGCATTGATGGTGTCGATGCCTTCGATACCGGCCAGCGCGTCTTCCAGCACCTGGGTGACGCGGCTTTCGATCACCGCCGCCGAGGCGCCGGTGTAATCCACCGACACCGAGACGATGGGCGGATCGATGGCCGGCAGCTCGCGCAGGGTCAGGCGGTTGAACGACATGATGCCCAGTACCAGCAGCAACAGGCTCATCACCACGGCCAGTACCGGCCGCTTGATGGAAAGATCGGACAGCTTCATCCGGCGCTCGCCGTCTTGGCCGGGGCCGACGCTTCCGCAGCCTTCTCAACAGCGGCAGCCTCGGCGGCCTTGGCCGGCTTCTCATCCTGGATGCGGATGCCCGGGCGCAGCTTGCCGGTGCCGTCCACCACGATGCGCTCGCCGGCCTTCAGGCCCTCGACGATCTCCACCACGCCCGCCCGGCGGGTGCCGGTCTTGACGTCGGCGCGCTCCACGCTTTCATCGTCCTTGACCCGGAACACATAGGAGTCGCGGCCCACCTGGACCACGGCGATCTCGGGGATCACCAGCGCGTCGCGCTCGGGGCGGTACAGGCGCACGTCCAGCAACATGCCCGGGCGCAGCGCGTGGTCGCCATTGTCGAAATCGGCACGCACGGTGATGGCGCGGCTGCCCGGGTCGACGCGGGCATCGATGGTGCTGACCGCACCTTCGAAATTGCGGCCCGGGTAGGCAATGCTGCTGCCGCTGACCTTGTCGCCGATCTGCAGCGAGGACAGCTGCGCTTCCGGCACCTGGAAGTCCACGTGCATGCGCGAGATGTCGTCCAGGGTGGCGATGGCGGTGGTCGGCGTGACCAGCGAGCCGGGACTGACCTGGCGGATGCCCAATACGCCCGCGAATGGCGCGCGTACCTGGCGGTCGACGATATCGGCGCGCATCTGCTGCACGCGGGCCTCGGCGGCGTCACGGATCGACTGCTGGGTATCCAGGGTTGAATGCGCAACCAGCTGCTGTGCGGCCAGTTCGCGCTGGCGCTTGTAGAGCCGGTCGGCCTCGGAGAAGGTGGCCTGGGCCTGGGCCAGGGCGGCCTGCTGGGCCTGGCCACGCAGGGTCACCAGCGGCGCACCGGCCGCGACCTGCTGGCCGCTTTCGAAATGCACCTTGTCGATGATCTCGCTGACCTTGGCGGTGACGATGATGGATTCGCGGGCCTTGGCGGTGCCATTGGCCTGCAGGGTATCGCTCCACGGCGCGGCTTTGACGACCTGGGTGGTGACCAGCACTGCGCCGGCGGCTTGCCGCGGCGCCTCGGGGTTCTTGCGGTTGCATCCGGCCAACGCCAGCGCCAAGACAGTGCCACCGGCAACGGTGGCGGCAAATCGCCCGAACATACAGAGTCCCATCTGATACACGATCAAGCAGTCTAGCGGTGTCAGATGACGCCCGGATGTGCCGTTAGGGGGGGAACGAAGCTGTTGTAGCGGTAGTGCCGAGCCATTCTCCGCAAGGGCCTTCACGGGGGGGGGCAATGCAAAAGCCTTAACCCTCCCCTACCCTGCCCTCCGCATTCGGCGCAAGGGAGGGGGCGAAAGCTGCAATTGCGACCCTATCCGGGGCACTTCTTCGCCCACCCCTCTGCCTTCGGCGCAAGCGAGCGGGTAAAGACTGCAGTGCCTCCTATCAGCGCAGTGCCTGCAGCACCTGCTCCACCATCGCCGGCACGCTGTCGGTGTCCGCGTGCAGGTGCAGCTCCGGTGCCTCAGGAGCCTCATACGGGGAGTCGATGCCGGTGAAGTTGGGGATCTGCCCGGCGCGCGCCTTGCGGTACAGGCCCTTCACATCGCGGGCCTCGGCTACTTCCAGCGGCACGTCGACGAATACCTCGATGAACTCGCCATCCTCGAAGCGTTCGCGCGCCATCTGCCGCTCGGCGCGGAACGGCGAGATGAAGCTGACCAACACCACCAGCCCGGCATCGGCCATCAGCCGCGCCACTTCGGCAACGCGGCGGATGTTCTCCACGCGGTCCTCGTCGGTGAAGCCGAGGTCGCGGTTCAGGCCATGGCGGACGTTGTCGCCGTCCAGCAGGAAGGTATGCACACCCTGCGCATGCAGGCGCTTCTCCACCTGGTTGGCGACAGTGGATTTGCCGGCACCGGACAATCCAGTGAACCACAGCACCTTCGGCTGCTGGCCCTTGATCCGCGCCCGCGCGGCCTTGTCCACGTCCAGGTGCTGCCAATGCACGTTGCCGGCACGGCGCAGGGCGAAGTCCAGGGTACCGGCGGCGACGGTGGCATTGGTCTGCCGGTCAATCAGGATGAAGCCGCCCAATGCGCGGTTCTGCGCATACGGGGCGAAGGCCACCGGCTCGTCCAGCGAAAGATTGCAGTAGCCAACCTCGTTCAACTCCAGGCGCTTGGCAGCCAGCCGCTCCTGGGTGTTCACATCCACCCGGTGCTTGATCTCGCTGATATTGGCAGCCACCGTGCGGCTGCCGATCTGCAGCCAGTACGGACGGCCCGGCAACAACGCCGCGTCGTCCATCCACAGCACATGGGCGGCGAACTGGTCGGCCACTTCCGGCGGGTCGCCGGCAGCGGCAATCACGTCACCGCGGCTGACATCGATTTCGTCCGCCAGGGTCAGGGTCACCGCCTGCCCGGTCGAGGCGACCGCCAACGGGCCATCCGGACCCAGCACCTGTTTGACCGTGGAACGGCGCGCCGACGGCAGCACCACCACCTCGTCGCCGACGCGCACCTGGCCGGCGGCAATGGTGCCGGCAAAGCCGCGGAAATCCTGGTTGGGCCGATTGACCCACTGCACCGGCAGGCGCAGGCCGCTGGCAGCGTCGTGCTCGCGCAGCTCGACCGTGTCCAGGTGCTCGATCAGGCTGGGGCCGCTGTACCACGGCGTGGCCGCCGAACGCCTGGACAGGTTCTGCCCTTCCAGCGCCGACAACGGAATGGCCTGCACGTTGGCAATGCCCAGCTGTGCGGCCAGCGCCCGGTATTCGGCCACGATGCGCTCGAACACCGCCTGGTCGTAATCCACCAGATCCATCTTGTTGACCGCCAGCACCACCTGACCGATGCCCAGCAGGGAGATGATGTAGCTGTGCCGGTGGGTCTGGGTCAGCAGGCCCTTGCGCGCATCCACCAGCACCACTGCCACATCGGCAGTCGAGGCACCGGTGGCCATGTTGCGGGTGTACTGCTCATGGCCAGGGCAGTCGGCGACGATGTACTTGCGGCGGTCGGTATCGAAATAGCGGTAGGCCACGTCGATGGTGATGCCCTGCTCGCGCTCGGCGGCCAGGCCGTCCAGCAGCAGCGCATAGTCGATGCGCTCGCCCTGGGTGCCGTGGCGGCGGCTGTCAGCCTCCAGCGCGGACAACTGGTCATCGAACAGGCGCTTGCTTTCGTACAGCAGGCGCCCGATCAGGGTGCTCTTGCCGTCGTCCACGCTGCCGCAGGTGATGAAGCGCAGCAGCGGCTTGTCTTCGTGGGTCTTCAGATAGGTGGCGATATCGGAGGTGGCAGTCACGGCGCTCATCAGAAATACCCCTCCAGCTTCTTCTTCTCCATCGATGCGGACTGGTCATGGTCGATCAGCCGCCCCTGCCGCTCGGAGCTGGTGGATACCAGCATCTCGGCGATGATCTTCTCCAGCGTGTCAGCCTCGGATTCGATCGCGCCGGTCAGCGGATAGCAGCCCAGCGTGCGGAACCGCACCTTGCGCAGCTGTGGCTGCTCGCCCGGCCGCAGCGGCAGGCGCTCGTCATCAACCATGATCAGGCTGCCGTCGCGCTCCACCACCGGCCGCTCGGCAGCCAGGTACAAGGGCACCACCGGGATCTTCTCGCGGTAGATGTAGAGCCAGATATCCAGCTCGGTCCAGTTGGACAGCGGGAACACGCGCACGCTCTCGCCTTGATGAATGCGCGCGTTGTACAGGTTCCACAACTCGGGCCGCTGGTTCTTGGGGTCCCAGCGGTGGCGGTCGTTGCGGAACGAGAACACGCGCTCCTTGGCCCGCGACTTTTCCTCGTCACGGCGCGCGCCACCAATGGCTGCATCGAACTTCCACTTGTCCAACGCCTGCTTCAGGCCCTGGGTCTTCATCACATCGGTATGCACGCTGGCGCCGTGGCTGACCGGGCCGATATCGCGGGCAATGCCATCGGGATTGATGTGTACCCGCAGCTCGGTGCCGGTTTCGGCCACGCGGCGGTCACGGAAGGCGATCATCTCGCGGAACTTCCAGCGGGTATCCACGTGCAGCAGCGGGATCGGCGGCACGCCCGGGGCAAAGGCCTTCATCAGCAGGTGCAGCAGCACCGAGCTGTCCTTGCCCACCGAGTACAGCAGCACCGGGTTGTCAAAGGCCGCGGCGACTTCACGCAGGATATGGATGCTCTCGGCTTCCAGCCGATCAAGGTGGGACAAAGTGGTGTCAGTCATCAGCACAGTCGCAGAGGCCAGGCCCGATATGGGCCACACAGTACCCGGTAAGGGTCGGGATCGGATGGCAAGTGTGGGCCTGCGCTGGCACAGGACGAAATAAACCCAAGGCATGAAGCGATAACCGCTTGTCCTTTCCGCTGGCACTGCGCCGTACCTAGGATCAGTCATCCCCAAACCAGACCGGACCGGAAATGACTGCCGCCGCCACCGTGCCCCCCAGCCCCTTGCCTGAAGACCGCAGGGTCCTGCTGACACGTCTGGTGGACGGTCTGGACGGAAACAGCCTGTGGTGGCTTTCCGGTTTCGCCGCCGGGTTGGCGCAGGGAACCCCTCCCCCTTCCCTTGCCGTCATCCCCGGCGGCCAGGCCGGTAACCAGCCGGCACAGAACCGGCTGACCGTGATCTATGGCAGCCAGACCGGCAACGCCCGGCGCGCCGCCGAACAGCTGGCCGCCGAGGCCGAGGCCGCCGGCCTGCCGGTGCGGCTGCTGCGCGCCGACGCCTATGCCACCCGCGAGCTGGCCAACGAGCGCCTGCTCTACATCGTCATCAGCACCCAGGGCGAAGGCGACCCGCCGGACGATGCCATTGGCCTGGTCGAGTTCATCGCCGGCAAGCGCGCCCCCAAGCTGCCGGAGCTGAAGTACGCCGTGCTCGGTCTGGGCGACTCCAGCTATGTGGAGTTCTGCGGCATTGCGCGCAAGCTGGACAGCCGCCTGGCCGAGTTGGGCGCCACCCGCCTGCAGGCCGTGGGCGAGGCCGACCTGGACATCGACAGCGTGGTCGATCCGTGGCGCGCGCAGGCCCTGCGCGATGCCCGCGCCAACATCAGCGAGACCGCTGCCCCGACCACCAGCAATGTCACCCCGCTGCGGCATGGCACCGTCTACAGCGCCCAGCATCCGTTCAATGCCGAGCTGCTGTCGCGGCAGGTGATCAGCGGTCGCGACTTCAAGGGCCCGGCCTACGCGCAGTACGGCACTGCCGCCAAGCATGTGCACCATCTCGAGTTGTCGCTGGAAGGCAGCAACCTGCATTACGAACCCGGCGATGCGCTGGGCATCGTGCACCGCAATCCGGCCGAACTGGTCGAGGCGGTACTGGATGTCACCGGCCTGGACGGCACCCAGTCGGTCGACCATGACGGTCATGGCCGCCCACTGAGCCAATGGCTGGCCGAGCACCGCGAGCTGACCCGCATCTCACGCCCGCTGCTGGCCGCCGTGGCCGAGCGCAGCGCGCACCCGGAGCTGGCCCGCCTGCTGGACCCGGCACAGAAAAGCGAACTGGCAGCGGTATTCGCAGACCACCAGCTGGTCGACGTGCTGCGCCGCTGGCCGGCCGAATGGAGTGCCGAAGCCCTGCTCAGCACCCTGCGCCCGGCCGCCCAGCGCCTGTACTCCATCGCCTCCAGCCGCAAGCGGGTGGGCGAGGAAGTCCACATTACCGTCGACGAGCTGCGCTACCACGCCCACGGCAGCACCCATCTGGGCGCAGCCAGCGGCTTCCTCGCGGCCCTGGAAGAAGGCGCGCAGCTGCCGGTTTACGTGGAAGCCAACGAGCGCTTCCGCGTGCCGGCCGACAACAGCCGCGACATCATCATGATCGGCCCCGGCACCGGCGTCGCCCCGTTCCGCGGCTTCGTGCAGGAACGTGCCGAGACCGGCGCAACCGGCCGCAACTGGCTGTTCTTCGGCGCACGCCATTTCAACACCGATTTCCTTTACCAGAGCGAATGGCAGGACGCCCTGCGCCGCAAGGAACTGCAGCGCCTGGACCTGGCCTTCTCGCGCGACCAGGCCGACAAGGTCTACGTGCAGCAGCGCCTGCGTACCCGCGGCCGCGATCTGTACGACTGGCTGCAGAACGGCGCACATCTGTATGTCTGCGGCGCCATCGCCATGGGCAAGGACGTGCATGCCGCGCTGCTGGATGTACTGCGCGAACACGGCGGGCTGGACGAAGACGCTGCCCGCGACTACCTGACTCGACTGCACACGGAGGGGCGCTATGGACGGGATGTGTATTGAGTGTTGTTGGCGTTGACCCTGCGCGTCGACGCAGCAGTGGCTTCGCGGCTTACGCCGCTCCTACAACCTCTGACTCCAGATAGCGAAAAGAATGAGCAACCACTCCGTTGAGAACATCAAGGCCGACAGCAACCGCCTGCGTGGCTCCCTGCTGGAAAGCCTGGCCGACCCGGTCACCGGCGCCCTGCGCGAAGACGACCAGACCCTGATCAAGTACCACGGCAGCTACCAGCAGGACGACCGCGACGTGCGCGAGGAGCGCCGCCGGCAGAAGCTGGAACCGGCCTACCAGTTCATGATCCGCACCCGCACCCCGGGCGGCGTAATCAGCCCCGAGCAGTGGCTCAAGCTGGACAGCATCGCCACCCGCTACGGCAACCACTCGCTGCGCATCACCACCCGCCAGGCCTTCCAGTTCCATGGCGTGATCAAGCGCGAGCTGAAGGCCACCATGCAGGCGATCAACGCCGCGCTGATCGACACCCTGGCCGCCTGCGGCGACGTCAACCGCAATGTGCTGGTTGCCGCCAACCCGCTGCTGTCCAGCGCGCACGCCACGCTGTACGCCGATGCCGCGCGCACCTCCGAGCACCTGCTGCCCAATACCCGCGCCTACTACGAAATCTGGCTGGACGAGGAGCGCGTGGCCGGCAGTGGTGCCGAGGACGAGCCGATCTACGGCGAGCGTTACCTGCCGCGCAAGTTCAAGATCGGCTTCGCACTGCCGCCGCTCAACGACGTGGACGTGTACGCCAACGACCTGGGCTTCATCGGCGTGCTCGACGCTGCCGGCGAACTGCTGGGCTATGACGTGACCCTCGGCGGCGGCATGGGCGCCACCCACGGCGATGCCGAAACCTACCCGCGCATCGCCAACAACGTCGGCTTCATCCCGCGTGACGCGCTGCTGGACGTGGCCACCGCCGTGGTCACCACCCAGCGCGACCTGGGCAACCGCGAACTGCGCAAGCGCGCCCGCTTCAAGTACACCATCGACGACCACGGCCTGGACACGGTGGTCGCCGAGATCGAACGCCGTGCCGGCATCGGTTTCGCCGCTCCGCGTGCGCAGTCCTTCGCCCACAACGGCGACCGCTACGGCTGGGTGGAAGGCGCCGACGGCCGCTGGCACCTGACCCTGTCCCTGCAGGCCGGCCGCATCGCCGACCTGCCCGGCGCACCGCAGCTGACCGCGCTGCGCGAGATCGCCCGCATCCATCAGGGCGAGTTCCGCATGACCGGCAACCAGAACCTGATCATCGCCGGCGTCGCCGCCGACCAGCGCGCGCAGATCGACGCCATCGTCGAAAGCGCCGGGCTGGATCTGGGCAACCGCGCACCGACCGCGCTGGCACGCGCTGCCATGGCCTGCGTGGCGCTGCCGACCTGCGGCCTGGCGATGGCCGAAGCCGAGCGCTACCTGCCTGCGTTCAGCGCCAAGCTGCAGCCGCTGCTGGCCCAGCACGGCCTGAGCGAGGCCCCCATCCTGCTGCGCATCTCCGGCTGCCCGAATGGCTGCTCGCGGCCCTACCTTGGGGAGATCGCCCTGGTCGGCAAGGCACCGGGCCGTTACAACCTGATGCTGGGCGCCGATCACCGCGGCCAGCGCCTGAACACCCTGTACCGCGAGAACATCGCCGAGCCGGAGATCCTGGCCGCGCTGGAACCGCTGTTTGCCCGCTATGCCGGTGAACGCAACGACGAAGAAGGCTTCGGTGATTTCCTGCACCGCGCCGGCATCGTCGCCCTGCCGCCCTACCCCACCCACCGCGAAATCTCCGTGGAACTGCACGCATGAGCGCCCTGCCCAAATCCCCCACCACCACGCCGGTTGTCCTGCCGGATGACCTGGGCCCGCTCAACGCCGAACTCGAAGCCCTGAACGCGCAGCAGCGCGTGCATTGGGCACTGCAGAACGCGCCCGGCGCGCATGTGCTGTCGTCGAGCTTTGGCGCGCAGTCGGCAGTCACCCTGCACCTGCTGAGCAGCCAGCGCCCGGATATCCCGGTGATCCTGGTGGATACCGGCTATCTGTTCCCGGAAACCTACCGCTTTGCCGACGAGCTCAGCGAGCGGCTCAAGCTCAACCTCAAGGTCTACCGTCCGCAGGTCAGCCGCGCCTGGATGGAAGCGCGCCACGGCCGCCTGTGGGAACAGGGTGTGGTCGGCATCGAGCAGTACAACAACCTGCGCAAGGTCGAACCGATGAAGCGCGCCCTGGACGAGTTGCAGGTTGGCACCTGGTTCACCGGCCTGCGCCGCAGCCAGTCGGCCAGCCGCGCCAACACGCCGGTGCTGCAGCGCCGTGGCGAGCGCTACAAGGTCAACCCGATCGCCGATTGGAGCGACCGCGACGTGTGGAAGTACCTGCAGGAACACCAGCTGCCCTACCACCCGCTGTGGGAGCAGGGCTATGTATCGATCGGTGATTTCCACACCACCCGCCGCTGGGAGCCGGGCATGCGCGAGGAAGACACCCGCTTCTTCGGCCTGAAGCGCGAGTGCGGCCTGCACGAGGAGATCTGAGCGCTCCGTGCACCCTGTAGAGCCGCGCCCCGCTCGGCGGGTGGCTGGGCCCGCAACCCCCCCCCCCCCGAGGCGCCGGCCGAACACACCCCCAAGGGGTTTGGCCCCCCCCCCCCCGGCCGCGC